>JBFFKS010000248.1:0-2776 GCA_041555275.1 Xianfuyuplasma sp.
TAACATATTTGGAGGTGTACCAGGAATTGCTACTAAACGTTCTTTTGACTCTAAGTCAGGCATACTACTTAGTAAAGCCCAAGTATATGGATGACGTGGGTCATAGAATACATCTTCAGCAGATCCTAATTCAACTATTTTACCTGCATACATAACAGCGATTCTGTCAGCCATGTTAGCAACAACACCAAGGTCATGTGTAATAAAAATTACTGATAAGCTTCTTAATTTTTTTAAGTCATTAATTAATTCTAGGATTTGTGCTTGAATTGTAACGTCTAACGCAGTTGTAGGCTCATCACATATTAAAACTTCTGGACTAGCTGTTAAAGCGATAGCGATAACGATTCTTTGACGCATTCCTCCTGAGAATTGGAATGGATATTGTCTGAAACGTTGTTCAGGGTGATCGATTCCTACTTCGTTCATTACTTGCAATGCTCTCTCAAAAGCTTCTTGTTTCGTAACTTTTTTGTATCTTGCTAAATTCTCTTTTAAGTCAGCAATTGTTTTCTTGTGAGCTTCTACTTGTTCAGGGTTACCTTTAGATGCAGATAATTTTTCTTGTGCAGCTTTGATTAATGCCCCTACTCTATTTTGTTCGTTAGCCCACTCTTCTTTAATCGCTACTTTCGCTTTCGCTTTTGCAGCTTTTAAAAGTTTTTTTGCAGGTACTAAATCAATATTAATTTGTGCTTTTTTAGCTTTTGTTTCAGCTTGTAATGCAACAATGTCAACACTACTTTCACCTGCACGAACAGCTTTTTTCGCTTCTTTAAGATTAGAGTTTAGTTTTTTCTTTTGACGTTTTAAACTAATTACTTTGGCACGTTCTGATTGGAACATTTTTTTGTATTTATTTTCTAAATGTTTCCCATTTAAAATCATACCTTCAGTAATTTGTTTTCCGATTCTCATGATTGGATTCAAACTTGACATTGGATCTTGGAATATCATTCCAATTCTATTCCCACGAATTTCATGGAAATGTTCTTCATCCACTTGTGTTAAATCTTCACCATCATATAATATTTTTCCATCATCGATCATACCATTTCCTGCAAGAATACCCATAATAGCACGGCTTGTAACTGATTTACCACTTCCTGATTCACCTACGATTGCAAGTGTTTCTCCAGCATTTAAATCAAATGTTACACCACGTACTGCACGTACTAATCCTTGTGTCGTTTTGAATGATATCGTTAAATTTTCTACGCTTAATTTAGTTTCAGTCATGATTATTCAGACCCCCTTAATGCAGGATTGAATGCATCACGAAGTGCATTACCAAACATGTTAAATGTGATCATCAAGATAGAGATCAAGATTGCTGGGAAAATTGTTAAATGAGGTTGTTCATTTAAATATAAACGACCATCAGATAATAACACTCCAACACTTACTCCACTAAATGTAAGACCAAACACATTAAATTCTTGCCCGTGACCAATACCAAATCCTAAATATGAAATTGTTGATTCAGCAAATATTACATAAGGAATTGTTAAGATACTTGCTGTAATGATTGTACCAATACCATTTGGTAAGATGTGTCTAAAGATTAATCGTCCATCTTTTGCACCTAAAGTTCTAGAAGCCAAAACATATTCACGACCTTTATATCGATAGAACTGTGTTCTTGTAATTGAGGCTGGTCCTATCCATCCAGATACAATCAAGATGAGGACTAGGGTCATAACCCCAGGACCAAATAGCGAGACAAATATCGATAGTGTTACAAGCCATGGTATACGACCAATAACCTCTGCGATACGTTGTAAAATTAAATCTACAGTACCTCCATAATATCCACTAATAGCACCATAAACGATACCGAATGAAATATTTATTGCAGCTACTATAAATCCTACTAATAATGAAGTTCTAGTACCTACCCATAATAATGTGAATAAGTCACGCCCCTCAATATCTGTACCAAAAATGAAGTACGGAGCTTCATCATATCCAGCATATAATCCATAGTCTAAAGCTACTTCATAACTACTAAATAATTCATCTCCAACTTGTACGTCATCATGTTTGAATATTACTTCAAAAATAGGACATCCCTCTAAGAAATACCAGTTTAATGGATCTGCGTCATCATCTTGCTTAACGCATACATCAGGATAATCTTCTAATATTTGATTATATTCACTTGTAGGAAGCGTTCTAATTTTTCTTCCTAGTGCAAATTCATAATTGAAGAATCTAAAACTAGACATCATCATTTGTCCATCATATCTTAGGAATAATCCACTTGCACCTTCATCAGTTGCATAAGTATAATTTGATAATTCAAATCCTGAATCGTGAAATTCTGGTTCATCTTCACCCTCATTAAATACTTCAACAGACTCAATAAAGATTTGATCGTCTTTTGATGTTGCAAGAAGTTCTAGTTTGATTTTTGAAACGATAGTTCCAGTCACTGTAGGGAATTGATCATAAATATTTACGCGTAACTCCCCTGCTTCTGTTAAACTACCTACTAATTCATAATCCCCAGCAAATGATGTTTTGATATAAACATTAAATGTTGAGTTATGATCATTTACAAATTTTGGAACTGTAATAACTAATTCTGGATTATCAATTGCATCAACTTGAATATACGCAACTGACAAAACTGTTACTTTTGAGCTATTTGGATCAACACTAAGTGCATTTGTACCACCTAGACACAATTCATTTGGTTCTGTACAAGAAACAAAGAAATTCTTTAATGAATCCATATCAATAACACGTGTTTCATATCCTACAGGCATATATA
>JBFFKS010000249.1:0-2773 GCA_041555275.1 Xianfuyuplasma sp.
CACGATTTCTAAACAACTGATAATCAACACCCATTACTAATGACTTTTTCACTGGCAGTCAAAAGGTCAGCGGTTCGATTCCGCTATTCTCCACTTGATAATCAAAGAGTTGCAATTAAGATTGTAGCTCTTTGATTTTTAGGTGAAACATAGGTGAAGCATTTCTCCTCCTTACAAGTTTTTCCATTACTCTTGTATAAATCCAATATTCCTAAGCTAAATCCTCCAAAACCAAACTATAATAGGAGATTTGGGTGTATGGTTTTTATTTACCACTAGTTAATTATTCATCTTCACAAGTCATCACCAAAAAACCACTTTTAATCATGTGGAGAATCAGACTTCTATACTGTTCTTCTGTACCTAAAAAGTCAAGAAATTCATTTACAACTTTCTCTGGTAGGTTTTGCAGTAATGTGTCTTTATCGATAGTGTATTTCTTTAGTTCCTTATCTTCAATGATGGTTGATTTGAGGATTTCAAAACATTCTTCGTTTGGTTCTTGGTGGATAATGTTGATTGTTTTCTTTGTTGCTTTTATCATGAGGGTTGAATTATTAGTTGGTACTTATCGGTAATCTTATGGTTATAATAACTGCCAAATGAATCAGCCTTTTTAAATTGCTTCCAAACCTTTATTGGCAGATTTTGATGAATGTACTCTTTGCCTTTCTTGGTAGTCAAAATCAGGTAACCTGTTTTACCATCACAGCTATAATAAGTTGCTTTTTGAATCCACGAGCTTTTGTGACAATCAACTTTATCTTTCAACTTGTAAGTGGCACTTTTTATTGCTTGTGCTGCATGAGAATATGATAAGAAGTTCTTAAGTTAATGCGAAGTTCAGAAAGTGGAAAAAGTGAGAATTTTAATTTCATTTTGCCTAATGATACAATTTATGAAAATACCAATTAGCGAAATTGAAACCTAAAATTCCAAAAATCGTATAGACATTATTAACCTTAGGTAATTTTCAGATTATGAGGTGTTTATATTTTTTAAAATCTGTTTTAAAAAATGGGCGTAATTTAATTTAGCATCTTATTCTTATTTCAACTTTATCCTATATGAATCAAAATAAACAATATGATGCCTTCATAAGCTATAATCGAAAGGATAAGGTTTTTGCTTCAAAATTGGAAATTGCCCTTGAGAATTATAAACCTCCAAAAGATATAGAACTTCCTCAGCGCTACTTAAATGTTTTTCGGGATCAACAAGACATGATTGGTAATGATTATTACAAATCCATCCAAAACCTACTGCAAGAAAGTAATAAATTACTTGTTCTATGTTCTACAAATTCCAGGGACAGTGCATATGTCAATGATGAGATTAAACGCTTTATTAAACTTAATTCCATCGATGATATAATTTTGATATTGATTGAAGGAATTCCAGATAATGAGGCAAAGGTTGGAGAAGAGAATCAAAAAGCATTTCCAAAAGCATTATCTAATATAATGAATATGCCATTAGCTAAGGACTACAGAGGTTTTGATTTAGAAAAAAACAAAATCAACAAAAGTCCATATGAAAATGAATGGTATGGAATATTAGCAGAAATCTATAATATAAGCCGCAAAGAAATTGAAGAGAGAGATAGAAAAAAACAATTGCGAATTCGAAGATTAAGAAATTCAGTTGTAGTGGGCTTTATGATTTTCTTAATGGTTTTTACAGGTATCGCATTATGGCAAAGAGATATCGCAAAAAAGGAGCGTAATAATGCAATTCAATTGTTAGGTTCGGTGTTTAATGAAAAAGCATGGAAAAATAAGAATAATCACAATTGGATACTTGGAGTAAAATATGCTCTTACTGGAATGACTATTGCCCCTAATACTTCGGACCAACAAAGGTTAGTTTTGGCATCTGTTTTTCAACAAAATACAGAAATAGTAGACTTACAAGAGTTAGGAGTTACAGCAGTAGATGTTGCTATTAGCCCCGATAATAGGTATGTGGGATTAGCAGGCAGTGATGGAATACCCCGTGTTTGGGATCTGCAGACAGATAGTATAATACTCTTTGATAAACATGAGCTAACATTAATCAATGTTTATTTTACAGATAATGGAGAACTAATTACATCCAGTGAAGATGGTGAAATAAAAATATGGGATATAAACACAAGAATACAAACTCTTCCTTCAATAATTGATCATTTGGGATTCGATAATGTTTGGATTGATAATAGTGCGGATAAAATATTAACAAGAGGAAATGTATCGAAACCATATGGTAATGATGATTATGGAATTAAATTATTTGAAAGAAAAACAAACAAACAACTTTGGACATTTAGACAAAATGTACTCGATGCAAATTTTAGCAAAAATGGGGAAGAGATATTTATAGTTGATGATAGTTTAATTTTTTACACTATTGATTCTGAAAGTGGAAATATTCTTAATCAATGGAAACTAGATTTCCCTTTTGAAAATCTTTCAGATGTGCGTTTATCACCAAATAATTCTTTTGTCGCAGTTCTACAACTCAATGGTATCATAGAAATAGTTGATTTAATTACACGACAAAAAATCAGACTTTTAGAAGGAATAGATGGTGGTTATAATTTCAAATTCTCACCAGATGAAAGATGGATTCTGTGGACTGATGGAGCAGGTAAAGCACACGTTTTGGATTTATGTGGACCTAATATATCGACACAACTTAATGGGCATTTCAAGCATATTGAATCTATAAATTTTAATAATCACGGATCTTTAATTGCTAGCGTTGGATTTGATAGAACTGCTCGATTATGGAA
>JBFFKS010000250.1:0-2769 GCA_041555275.1 Xianfuyuplasma sp.
AGCAGAAGTTAATGATATTGACTTAGTTGCCACAAAAGAGGAATTAATCATTATTGTTGAGATGAAAACACAACTAACTCTTAAGTTGATCTATCAAGGCTGTCAAAGACAAAAAATCAATGATAATGTGTATCTTGCAGTACCGAAAATTAACAACAGAAAGACATTGAAAGAAAGAATGCACATTTTAAGAAGATTAAATTTAGGACTCATCGTTGTTGATTTAGAAAAAAAATCAGTAGAAGCACTTATAGATCCGACAGATTTTGTATTTAAGAAATCAAAAAAGAAAAAGCAAAGATTGCTAAAAGAAATGAATAAAAGAATTACCAATGTAAACGTTGGAGGTACCTCTAAAAGGAAGCTAGTTACCGCTTATAGGGAGAATGTCATTAGAATAGCCTATTCCTTAATAAATTGTGAAAAGACGACGAAAGAGATAAGAGATGAGACTGGGATTAAAAATGCAACAAACTATTTACAGAAGAACTATTATAACTGGTTTTATCGTGTAAGAAGAGGAGTATATGCGCTAACTGAAGAGGGTGTAATCGAATTGAATAATTACAGTGAATTATTCGAAGTGTTAAAATTAGACAATACGATTCAAAAATAGAAAAAAAAGCCTTTAAGGCTTTTTTTTAATACGATTTAAAATATTAAATGATAATTATGTACTGATTGGAAAAATGTAACTATTATAAAGACTATGTAATAATCTTACATAATGATACAACACACATTTCATAAAATAATTGACAAAAACCTATTTAGGCCTTATAATAAAAGAAAAAGATGTAATAAAATATATGAAAGAAAATCACTTTACTGATTATGAGGTAATTCAAATGGTGAAAAATAAGGATATTGCGATTAAAGCGGGTGTTTCTGTTGCAACTGTTTCTCGAGTAATAAATCAAAGTGGATATGTAAAAAAAGAAACAAGAGATCTTGTTATGAAAGTGTATGGGGAATTAGCCAAAACTGATAAATTGTTAGGACAATCAATATCTTCTGTTAATCCCAATATTATTGGTGTTGTAATACCAGATATATCAAATCCCTTTTTTGGAGAAGTTATCAAAGGTATTTCAAAAATTGCAGACCAACATATGGCTAGTTTATTAGTATGCAATACCGAGGAACAAATCGCCAAAGAATTACGTTACCTTGAAATATTTAAAATAAATAAAATTAAGGGACTTATCATTACACCAAAAACAGATCAAGAAGAATATAATTCAAAGTTTTTATATCAGCTAGAAGATTTAGGTGTTCCTATCGTCTTACTAGATAGAGGAATTAATATATCACATTTCAATTCTGTATTCGTAAACAATGTATCAGGTGCATTTTCTGCTGTTAGTGCTTTAATTAATGAAGGACACAAGGATATTGCGATAATTTCGGGTCCTATGTCATCCATTCCTGGACGTGAAAGATTCTTTGGATATGAAAATGCATTGCGAAGCAATAATATTGGAGTAAACAATGATTTAATATTTTATGGTGATTTCTCTTTAGAGAGTGGTTATGAAATCACGAAAAAGATTTTAAATCTCAAGCAAAGACCAACAGCAATCTTTGCCGCTAACAATATGATGGCAACAGGTTCAGTCAAAGCATTGATGGAACAAGGATTGCAAATACCAAAAGATATTTCATTTATATGTTTTGATGATGTTGATATGTTTGACATCATGAATATGGATATTTCAACTGTTTCAAGACCAACGACAGAAATGGGAGTAGTTGCCGCAGAGATGCTATTTGACTTAATCGAAAACAAACATAAAAAGAAAACACAAATAAAAGAAATACTGCTAGAGACAGAACTTGTATTAAGAGGGTCTGAAAAACGAATTAAATAGTAGTTAGGAGTCTTACAATGAATAAAAATGACATTGAACAAATCATTCGAAAAGAAATTGTAGAAACCGTTTTAAAAACACAAGAATTTTATGTAGTAGGAAACTGGAAAATGCATAAAAACAAACATGAAACAAAACGGTTCTTAAAAGATATCCAAAATCATGATTTTGGACATAAAAATACCGTAGTAATAGTACCACCAAGCCCATACTTATATTTATTTGAAGAAAAACTTAGATATAGTACCGTCTTGTATGGTGCGCAAAACGTATTCCCAAAAGAATCTGGAGCTTATACAGGTGAAGTATCTGTAGATATGGCAAAAGACTTTGGATGTAAATACGTGATTGTAGGACACAGTGAACGAAGAGAAATATTTAATGAATGCAATGAATTTATTTCTAAGAAAGTACGTATCCTAATCCAAAACAACATAACACCGATTCTGTGTATCGGTGAAAATCTAGAACAAAGAAAACATGAAGACTATAAACAATTTTTAATAAAACAAATAACCGAAGGACTAGAAAGAATAAGTGAAGATGAGGTATCTAAAGTAATCATTGCTTATGAACCAATTTGGGCAATAGGTACTGGGGAAACTGCAACACCTGATCAAGTTGAGGAATTACATATCTTCTTGCGAAACTTCTTAATTGAAAGATATGGTAATAATATAGGGAAAGATATTCCATTATTATATGGTGGTAGTGTAAAACCATCAAATGTAAAAGAATTGGCACTCGCACAAAGTGTATCAGGTTTCCTAATTGGTGGTGCGAGTTTGGAAGCACAATCATTTAAAGAAATAAACGATATTTTAAACGGAAAATAAAAACTAGGACCTAAATCTACAGAAAGGTTGTGAAATATGGAACTGAAGAATTTTGATAAACT
>JBFFKS010000251.1:0-2763 GCA_041555275.1 Xianfuyuplasma sp.
CATTCCCGGAGTTTTACCGCCTTTTACCTTAAAAGAAGCACTGGAAACCACAAAGATTCACTCCGTATCCGGGAACATCAAAAAGGAAACTTCTTTAATGACACAGCGCCCGTTCCGAAGTCCGCACCACACAATATCTGAGGAAATGGTGTCTAATGGTGGGGTAAATTCATTTTTTTTTGCTAACATCTTTTGATATTCCATTTTGGCAGTCTCAAAACTTGCTAAGTTTTCATTCTTGCTCCATAGGCTTACACCACTTTCTTTACAATACCAATCAGGATTATCACAGTAGAAATCTTCAATTTCATCTTCAGTCCAATCATCAACATTACCATATGGTACTTTTGTGTTAAACACTTTTTCCAAAAAACCGTCATAGCCTACTTTGTATGGAACACTATCGTCATCGTCCCCACCTAACATTTCAACATTTCTGCCATCAATTTCTATAACTACTGGTTTTACAAAGTTCATTTTTTTAATTGTTCTTGGAACTATGAAATCACCCTTGTATAAAACATTAGTAAAATTATTGAATGCGATGTAGTTTTCATTTTTTAAATCTACCTTAAACTCAATATCTATCTCGTAACAACTCTGGAAGTTATCGTAGGTTATCTCTATATTTTTTATAAAATCATTAACAATCCTTTTCTTTTGTAGAAACGTTGTTTTTTTGGATATTTCCTCAAAAGTGTCTTTATATTTCTTGAATATTTGGATACTGTTGTCTAAAAGATTTGACACACTTTTTTTTTCATCAAGTTCCAATTCAAGTTCTTCTATTTTTGTGTTTGTTTTTGAAATAATATCCTTAACATCGTCTTCAGACAAAGTTCCTTTTATAACTAATTCAATTGCTTTTTTCTTTTCTTTTTTTAACTGTTCAATCTTCTTTTGTGTAAGCGATATCTGTGATTTTGATATCTGTGATTTTGATTCATCTGGTTTTAACTCTTTTCTTATTCTATTAATGAACTCATCACTTCGGAAGAATCTATCCCATATTAGTGCTTCAATCTTATCTATATTTATGCTTCTATTACCACAATTTTTATTTTTGATTCTTTTTGAAGAACACATGTAATAATTATCATTTTTACTTACTCGTGTTCTTCCATACATATTTCTTCCACAAACACCACATCGAAGCAGACCTTTAAGCAAATACTTGTGTTCGACTTTTTTCCCCGTGTTATTTCTATTGTTATTTAAATTTGAATTTACTTTTTCCCAATATGAAGAAGTGACAATAGCAGGAACTTTAAAAACTTCATTTGAGTAATTTCTTTCACCTTTATATATGGTATTCTTAATAATACCTCGTACTGTATTTCCTGCCCATTTTATATCATTCTTTTTCGTTTCAGTAATAGTACCAGTATATTTATTCTTTGTTTTTACTGTTCCTTTTCCAATTTTATTATAACGTGTTGGGATACCTTTTTCGTTCAAAAAATCAGCTATTGAACGTGTACCCATACCAGACAATGATAATTTATAGATTTGTTTTACTATAAGTGATTCCCCTTCATTTATTATTAGTTCTCCTTTATCATTTTTTGCATATCCATAAGGCAATATTGAATGGGCTTTCCCTGAAAGTACTCTATTTCTTAGAGCACTTTTAACCTTAACTTTAGTCATAGTTACGTGGTACTTGTTTATCACAGACATTAGGTCACCATAAAATTCTGTCTGTGGATTTTCAAGGTCTACAAGCCCATCAAATTCCGTGTAATATTTAATATCATTTTTCTTAAAGATATCATTTATAAAAAATCGAATTTGTGGATTCCTCTCGATTCTCGATTGGTCATAGGCATAAACCGCTGAAATTTTTCCACCGATGATGTCCGCAATCATTTTTTCAAACTGAGGCCTATCCTCTATATTATCTGAGGCACCAGTTTTTCCTTCATCTATGTATAACTCATAAGGAAGAGATAATTCTTTTGCTTTATTAATACCTTTTTGTTTCTGGTCTGGTATTGACAAATCGTTACCTTCCTTATTTCTTGATATTCTGCAATAAATTCCAAGCTTCATTTTCTAATAGAATTATAATAACTAAGTAATATAATCAATGTGGGGGTAAGTTATATAATTAGTTTTACATTTCCATTTTGTAGCTACCATTTATCTAAACCAAGTATTTTTTTCTGTTTGGAATCGTTTTCTCGAAAATATTCATGCCATGTAATCTCCCCCTTCAGGTAAGCTTCATCTTTCCTAATAGGCCAATAGTGGTTGTATTTCCCAACCTCCAAATCAATATCCACAATCTGCAAATCATCGGTAAATCTGTGATGAATCGACTCAACAAAAAACGTTGTTCTGCCAACCTTTGCCTTGAAAAACGGTATCTCAACCTGTTCTCCGACCCTTGGCAAAACTGGTAGGTAATTAACAGTTAAGTATGCATATTCATCGAAATAATGCATCGAGAAGGTATATTCAACCTTATGTAGGGAAAAGTCCAGGTGGTTCTGTTCGTGTTCCAACAGGTCTTCATATATAAGGTGAAGATACTTTCGTATGTTCGGATATTTTAGCCCCGTTTCCTGTTGGATTTGCTTTATTGTTGTTGGTGTGTATACATTGTCTGTGTAGTAGTTTAGTTTTAATAATTGCCGCAGAAAGAGGTCATATCTTTTCCCTTTACCGAGAAGTTGTTTCGTGAAATTCTTCATGTTTTTAATATCATGATGTAGCTGTTTTGATGAGTATTTGAATTCCATAAAAAAAAGTATTGGTTTC
>JBFFKS010000252.1:0-2760 GCA_041555275.1 Xianfuyuplasma sp.
ATAATTAGTGGCTATGTAAATGTTTCGACATTATATGTGATAAAATTCAAGTGAAGACATATTTATGTATGGCCATTGTCAATATTATAATTAAAAATTTGTATTGATACTTTTTAATTTTTCAAAAAATATGAAGGGAGTAGAGAGAATTTATGAATAAAATGACTATTGTATTAAGAATAGTAACTTTGTTGTTTTTAGTGTTATGTAGTTTGTTAACATATAAGTTATCCAACGGATTAATATCAAATCTTCAGGTTTACTTCAGAATTAGATTAATTCCCTTTACATTATGGATGTTTATAATACTTATTGCTATCAACTTTTTAGTTGCTGATTCGGGATTTATAAAGGTTGGTGCAATTATACTGATTTTCACAGGTATATTTACCATCATTCATCAAATGGTAAATACTACAGCAAGCTATGACATCGTTACTTCTGAAAAACACGAACTCTTACTTGAGACTCTAGAGGCATCAAGTAGTGAGACCTATAATATATACAAGAAGGAAAACGCCTTTTATAGTAGATATGTAGGTAGCATTACTGTAGCGAATTATTACGATAAATCCTATGAGATAGTAGGAGACACTTTTGTCGTAACAAAGTGCACCGATATTTCATGTATTACTGCTGAAATTGATTTGGAATAGTTACATGACCAAATATTTGCTTGTTTGTATTAGAAAATAATATATCCTCTCCATTTTAGACTATATAATATTTTAATGGTGGATAGTTTTTAAGGATATTATATATTCCCATCCTTCTTTACTAGGATGATCTTCAAGTATTTCTCTATTAAAGGTAATATCAAAATGGGTAAGTCCGATTTCAAAATGAGCAAGTGCAATACCAATATCCAAAGCTTGAATATCATACTTTAGAAGCTTTGCATAATTATTTGTTCTAGCAATGTAAAAATGGTACAATCCATTTTTAAAATCAACAATCGCTCGCCATGGCTGTTTATTTGATGCACTTGGTGCTTTTCGTACCATATTCAGACAATCTGTGATATTTCCAAGTTTATCGGGATCTAGGTGGTTAAGAGTAACATCTAGAAATAACGTATTAAAAGGTAATCTGTTATCAGATTGTGCACCACTCCTTAATACTTTATCTATCAATGATCTTTTAGATGCAGGATATCCTATTGGAGAAATAGCAGGAATAATTTCCGATTCTAGTAGGTCTTTGCGGTATTGCTCTCTTTTAAACGTACCACCTAACCAGCATGTACCAAATCCTTCCATAGTAAGATTTAATATAATGTGTTCAAACACATATCCAAAATCAACTACTGCAACCGTTGTGTTTTGGCAAACACCACCAAAGAAAGCAGGGACATTTTTTAGTAATCCATATGTTCCAATTTTTTTACCATTAGTATCCTTAGAATTATTAATGTTAAATGTATATTCGAAAGAATTACCAAATGGGCCACACTTTTTTATATGAGCAGCTAAAATTCTTTTGATTTTCGTAATATCATCTTTATTCAACTGCTTTTTTTGAAATGTTCTGGTACTGATTCTCTTGTATACGGCGTCATGTAAATTCATTTTATTTCTCCTTATTCAATATTATTGTTATTTTAGCACAAATCAAATATTATTTATATATATACTTCAAATATGAAGAGCAAATCCATATTAAAAATACGTCTAAATACGGCTCTTTAGTGTTGCTCTTTATAATATTTGTTAAATTATATTAATCGTTATATAATATAAGTGAGGTGGTAATATGGTAACGATACTCATTGATCAAAATAATTATGATGAGAGTCTTGAAAAAGATTTAAAACACTACTCAAAAGTGAAGATTGTAAAAACAAAATTTATAGGTCTTGATGAATCTCAACCTGTAGTTTTTAGAGTACAAGATAGTACTTTTTATGAAAATGTAACGATTGATCGGTTAATTGATGTGATTGCAGGCCACGCTGATGATTTGAAAATTCAAACATCGAAAACATTTGATGTTGAATCAAACAAATATGTAATAGAGCTTAAATACCGACAAATTGTATCTAAATTTCTTTCGCAACTAACTAAATTACAAGATTATAATAGTGATGCGATAGCGAAAGAAATCAAAACCTTTTGTAAAGAAAATAAATTTATAGAAAAAGAAGTCAATGAATCTCTTAAAATGTCCTTAATTAAAACAATAAAAGGACCTTTGTTGGTTGATTTATTAGTTGGATATGGAAAAGATGAATCTATAAGACTAATAAAAAAACACTTAGATTTTTATAAAGGAAGATATTAATAACTAAACCATTCATTTTAGGATGTACTATAATAATGCAACAAATAATTCACAATATTAGAAGACTGAAAATGAACTGCACCCAAAAACTTGGACATAGGAAACTATGAAAACAAGGGGTGCAGTTTTTATATCGAAAAATATCACTAAGGATTATAAAAAATTAGTCGTATGGTTTAGCAATTTTGTATGTATTTTTATTATTTGATTTAATTACTCATGACAAAAAGCTGAAATCCCAGCCGCTAACGGTCATGGGATGCAAAAGCAATTGCAAACATCGCGACTATTCTAGCTAATGGTGGCGAACTTAATGGTATCAAATATTTATCTAAGGAGACAATAGAAAGTGCGCTTGTAGGAAGAAGTAAAGGAAAAGATTTAGTTATTGCTTGTATGGACTTTAGTTTTATTGGAGGATCCATGGGTTCCGTAGTGGGAGAAAAGATTGCTCGCGCCGCAGATTATGCCTTGGAAAAC
>JBFFKS010000253.1:0-2756 GCA_041555275.1 Xianfuyuplasma sp.
CTGATTTTCTTTATAAACTTCATTGAGTTATGTAAGACACTAGGCAATTCAAAATCCATAGTGCTTTCATTAATGATTATAAAGAATTCATCTTGTAGTAAGTTATAGAAATGGCCAATAGAAAGTATGTTATTTATATAAACAACAAGGACTTTCTTCTCTAAAGCGATTTGTTCCAATACTTTTGCAACATTTGGTATATTGTTTTTGTGTGAAAAGATAATAGCATCATATGAATTGATTGTTTGTCTTGTTACTTTTTGTATAGAATCTCCATTAATTCCATTATTCATTAATACTCTTTCTATCTTTTGATCAATATATCCATTGGTTTTCATTATAGCTACTCTCATATGATCACCCCTTTGTGAAGAGAGTTTATATTAATAGTTTAAAGGATATTTATTTGTTAACTCTTTAACTGTTTTTCTTACTGATTCTAATATTTCCTCATTTTCTGGGTTCATCAGTGTATCATAAATACATTTTGCGATGGTAGCCATGTCTTCTTTATGAAATCCTCTTGATGTTATTGCTGGCGTACCTAAACGAATTCCTGACGTTATAAATGGTTTTTCTGTATCATTTGGAACAGTATTTTTATTACAAGTGATATTTACTTTATCCAGTAATTTTTCAGCATCTTTTCCTGTTAATCCTGTTAAGGATTTAACTTCAACTAAAACTAAATGATTATCAGTTCCTCCAGATACTACTTTAAATCCTAAATTTATTAATTGTTGAGCAAATTCAGCAGCGTTGGTTATAACATTTTGTTGATATACTCTAAATTCTGGTGACAGTGCTTCTTTGAATGCTGTTGCTTTTGCAGCAATAACATGCATTAAAGGTCCACCTTGAATTCCTGGAAAAATTACTCGGTTTACTTCCTTATATAATTCAAAATTGTTTGTTAGAATAATCCCCCCACGAGGACCTCGTAAAGTCTTATGAGTAGTTGATGTAACTATATCAGCATATTCACATGGATTTTGATGCAATCCTGCTGCAACCAATCCAGCGATATGTGCCATATCTACCATCAGTTTTGCTCCTACTTTGTCACAAATTTCTCTAAATTTCTTAAAATCTATTTTTCGTGGATAAGCGCTAGCTCCAGCAACTATTAACTGAGGTTTTTCTTCTAAAGCAATTCTTTCTAGTTCCTCATAATTAATCTGTTCTGAAATAGCATCTACTCCATAACTTACAAAGTGGTAATCAATTCCACTAAAGTTTAATGGGTGTCCGTGTGTTAAATGACCTCCATGATCTAAACTCATTCCTAATACAGTATCTCCGTGTTTTATTATAGCTCTATATGCCCCCATATTAGCTGTTGAACCACTATGGGCTTGTACATTTACATATTTTACATTAAAAAGTTTTTTAAGTCTATTCCTAGCTAAATCTTCAGCCATATCTACAAATTCACAACCACCGTAATATCTTCTTCCTGGATATCCTTCAGCATATTTGTTTGTTAAAACACTTCCTTGTGCTTCTAAAACGGCTTTACTTACAAAGTTCTCACTTGCTATCAGTTCAATATGTGAATTTTGACGATTTTGTTCTAATTGGATTGCTTCATATAGTTCAGCATCAAATTGTTTAATATTTTCCATGTTATTTCTCCTCTTTGCTTAAAATATATACACCAACATCACCACTAAAGTTTACCTTTACTAATTCTCTCATACTTGTTGGAATATTTCTACCGACATAATCTGCTCTTATTGGTAATTCACGATGTCCTCTATCAATTAGAACAGCTAGTTGAATTTTTTTAGTTCTTCCAAGATCCATTATCGCATCCATACTTGCACGTACTGTTCGACCAGTAAATAATACATCATCAAATACTATAACATTCTTCGATTCTAAAGAAATCGATAATTTATTTGTAATTTCAGCACTAATATCATCTCTATATCCTGTAATATCAAGCTCGTATGTAGGGACAATGATTCCTTCAATTGTTTCAATGTTTTTTTTGATCATATCTGCCATTGGAGCACCATTTTTTTTGATTCCAAGTAAAATAATATTAGATAAATCTCCGTTTCTTTCAATAATCTCATGTGAAATTCTTCTAATTGTACGGATCATCTTATCTTTTTCAATAAGTTCTCTCATGTTATCACCTTCTTTATTTATAACGCTATTGTAGTATATATTTTGGGTATTGTAAACCTTTTCTTAAAGTATTATAATTTATGTTAGGTGATGCTATGAAGAAAATTAATTTTAAATTTGCTCTATCATTCGTATTATTGCTAAACACAGCGATTTTTGTGTTGTTTTTTGATGACTTAATCTATCTAGTTGAAGACTATTTATATCCCTTATTCTTCATATATTTCATCTTGGATTCTTTCAGTATTATATTGCCAAAATATAACGATTCTATCTACTCATCTAAGATGCAAAAATCAATGTATAAAGAGGTATCAGACTACAATAAAGATAAGTTAATTGAAATAAAAAGAAAAACTAATAAAATAGCCTTGTTAATTTTTGTTGTATATTTCGGTAGTGTTCTTTTATTGGGTTTAGCATACCTAAATTTTTCATGGTTTGATCGAAAGTATATTTATTTACTCTTCTTCTTTTTCAACTTCGGTGATTATTTTTGTATTATGTTGTGGTGTCCCTTCAGACAATTTTATCTTAAAAACAGTTGTTGTAACACTTGTAGAATAAGTAATTGGGATAGGTTAATGAAATTTTCAATACTAATTTTTATACACAATTTA
>JBFFKS010000254.1:0-2747 GCA_041555275.1 Xianfuyuplasma sp.
AACTATTATTAATTATATCACATAAATATTAATATAAAGTTCTTTTTATTAAGTTGTTGACAAGATGGGATTCACTCTATTAGTCGGCTTTTTTTATTACATTATAAATATAGTACATCCATCCAATCAATCCAATATGCAATACATCGTTAGCGGAGAACCATATATTATTATTTTCATACAAGACCTCTGCTATTCCACTGTAGTAATATGCAAAATATAAAATATTAATAAGAAGCATAAGTAACCAGATGATTACTTGTCCTTTATCTAGATCGTTTTTATCTTTTTTGTATCCTTTTAAATTGAGAACAAAGAAAGAAATAAAATAGGGCAGAAAAAACACTAGAAACATCTCATAAGTTACTAAAAATCTAATTCCTAACAAAACACCTAGAAGCAGTACAAGACTATATATAAAGAAACCAATAATTGTAATTTTTGAATACAGCATTCTCTCTTTAACTTGTAATGTCTTAATAGAAACAGCATATGCCATTACTGTGATACTTAGTGCAGTTACATATAAATAACTAAGTTCAAACCAGCTAGTGAATAAGCAATACTCATCAACAGTACATTTTAATTCATAACCAAATCCTTGATAGCTAGATCCAGCTAATAATGTACCTATACCCCATAAGATTAAGGCAATTCCCCACCATGTTTTTGTTTCTACAGACTTATCTTTATATAGTTTATATCCAAATAGGATTGTAACTAAACCAAGTAGATATACTAAGAAAGTTGATGTTGGTTTGATAAATATAATATTCCCGATACTAAAATAAGGAACTGAATCAAGATAATCTGATGGTGTAATCTCTGGCAATGCTAAAAACGAAGTAGGAAATAATAAAAACAATGATAGAATTACTATACTAAAAACGCCTAGAGTTAATTTTTTCTTCATATTCACTTCTCCTTCAAACAATATGTAACTTGTTTATTTTTCAGGTAACATCATCATTAAGAATCCAGAAAAAGCTGCGTTACTTGGACTCAATCTTTCATCAACCTTCAGTTTTATTTCATTAATAATCTTTCGGTATTCTTTATAAAAATCATATGTTGGTTTGGAGTTATATTTAATGTTTTCAATTTCCAAATATTTAATGATTCTTTTCACCGTTGTCGGTTTAACAAATACATCTTTTCGTGGGTTATAATAAGCCAAATACACTGAAACAAGAGGCCATTTAGCTAAGTTATACATGCTTAATAGATTTACTAAATTAGAAAATCCTCTTTCTTCATTTCCAAATATTAAATCATAAATTGAATCAATAAATTCAAATTGTGTTTCATCATCAATCTCTTTTAAAAAATCTCTAAATCTCATTTTTTCAAAAACAGAAACCATAGATGTTTTCGAGACAAACTTAGCAATATTTGTGATACTATCTTTTTTGTTTCGTAGTGCATCCTTTGATAAAACAGTTTGTGCATATTCAACAGTTTTGCTAAACTTATGTTTTTTTGAAATTTCCTTCATTTGTTCATCTTTGAACCCATTAGGGAATTGCTTTAAAAAATATTTTTCAGCAGTATATAGTTCATTTAAATTCATAACATCACTTCTTTCATAATAAAGCTATGTATAATTATATCACTTTATTCTATATGTATGTGGGTAGAAACAAAAAAGAAATAGTTTTAGACTATTTCAAATATGAAGTTTTTCTTGTGCATTCAACTTATCGTATACAGGTTTATATGTTTTTCGATGAATCTCTAGTACTCCATATTTATTTAGAGCTTCAAGATGTTGTTTCGTTGGATAGCCTTTGTGTTTTTCGAAACCATACTCTGGATACTTCCTTGACATTTCAACCATATACTTATCTCTTTCAACTTTCGCAATGATACTTGCCGCAGCGATTGTTGCACTTTTCGAGTCCCCTTTTATGATACTTAAAAAAGGGATATTTAGTTCTGCAAGTGGCATTGCATCACTTAAAACATAACTAGGTTTTATATCAAGTTTGTTAATGGCTTCTATCATTCCTTTTTTTGATGCTTGATAAATGTTAATTTTATCTATTTCATTAGGATAGATATAACGGATTGCATACGCAATTGCTTTTTCTCTAATCTCAATATCTAATTCGTTTCTTTTCTTTTCAGAAAGTTTTTTAGAATCATTCAATCCTTTTATTTTATTATATGGATTTAAGATAACAGCAGCACATACTACAGGTCCAGCTAAAGGGCCTCTTCCTACTTCATCACAACCAGCAATATACTCATGTCCTTTATTGAGTAAATCTAGTTCATAATCATACATAATCTTCAACTCTGTCAAAAATTAATTTCCCTAGTTTCTCATGTCGTAATTCATGTAAGAACATATCACTTATACGGTCATAATCAATTTGGTTACCTGGTAGTAAACTTCCTCTTCTTAGTCCAATATCATCAAAGATTTTGACAATATTATCGATATCTACTTCAATATCAAAACGAGCTTCAATTCTACCTTTATAATACTTATCAAGATACTTAAAACCATAAATAACAACATCATCAATTGGTAGGATATCATCTTTAATTGCTCCTGTAAGAGCTAATTTAAAGGCGATATCATCATCATCAAATTTTGGCCATAAGATACCTGGAGTATCTAGTAATTCAAAGTCTTTTCCGACTCTAATATATTGTGTTTGTTTGGTAACACCAGGACGATCTCCTACAACTAATTTTCTTTTTCCTGCCAGTTTGTTGATAAGGGTACTTTTTCCGACATT
>JBFFKS010000255.1:0-2743 GCA_041555275.1 Xianfuyuplasma sp.
GCATGCAATATCTTGTTCGTAATTATGAGAAACTAAGCGATACAAGTATTCCTGGTTTAATTGAATACTTATCTAGTGATTTATTCAAAGGAGTTGGTCTAAAAACTGCAACTTATATCGTGGATAAATTAGGAAAAGACACAATAACCAAAGTTATTAATGATAAAGAAGTTTTGAAGACAGTCCCAAAACTTAGCGATAAACTAGTTGATATTGTATATGATGGTATTGTTGAAAATAAAGCAGCTGAAAACACACTGATTAGGCTTTATGGGTATGGCATTACCCCTAAAATGGCCATGAAAATATATAAATTTTACCAAAATGAGACAGTCGCGGTTATCGAGAAAAATCCTTATCAATTGATTTATGATATTGAAGGAATTGGTTTTGAACGGGCAGACATCATTGCGAAAAAACTAGGGTTTGAAGATGATGATCCACTTCGTATTAAAGCTATGATTATGTATCTATACAATTTGATGGGGATTAACTACGGACATACACTACTTTATTATGAACAGTTAACTGAATATCTCGTAAATGCTTTAAATAAAACTAAGGAATTAGTGTCTATGGATGATATTTCAAAATACATAGATGAATTAATAGATGAAGGTATGTTCATATTAGACAACGATATTATCAAACTAAAATCTATCCATTATGCAGAACTAAATATCATTGAAAAAATCAAAGAACTTACTACATATGAAAATGAGGAAATCGATGAAAAACGTGTAAGTGAGTACATTGCACTTTTTGAAGAAATGCAAGATATCAAGTATACAAAACTTCAAAAAAAAGCGATTATTAATGCGATGAAAAGTAACTTATTTATCCTTACAGGTGGACCAGGAACTGGTAAAACAACTGTTATAAAAGGAATTGTATTTGTCTATTGTAAGTATAACCAAATACCGATTTTATATAATAACGTATTATTTGATATTAAATTAATTGCTCCTACTGGTAGAGCAGCGAAAAGAATGAATGAGACCACAAACTTACATGCAGAAACAATTCATAGATTCTTAGGATATAACTATGAAGGTAAATTCACGTTTAATAAAGAGAACTTGGTTAGTGCAGATGTCATTATCATCGATGAAGCATCAATGATTGATGTCTATTTGGCATCACAATTATTACAAAGTATTCCAAAAGACACAAAAGTCATTATTGTAGGTGATGAAGATCAATTACCAAGTGTTGGACCAGGGCAGGTACTAAAGGATCTTATCGATTGTGATATGATTGACTATACCAAATTAAACACGATACACAGACAAGCAAGTAACTCAAATATCATTAAATTAGCATACAGTGTGAATAATGAAACAATTCCTAATGACATCAAAAAGGTATATGATGATCGTTTGTTTATTGAAGAGAATATCACTAATTTTCAAACAAGGCTTGTTAGTAGTATTCATTATCTTGCCAATCAAGGATTTGATTTATATGAAGACATCCAAATTCTTATTCCAATGTATCGCGGAACAGCAGGAATTGATGCAGTTAATAAGTTAATTCAAAATGAGTTCAACAAGAACACGACGAAAACAGTAGAACATGGTGATCGCGAATTTAGAATTGGTGATAAGGTGATTCAATTGGTTAATCAAATTGAAGATAATATTATGAATGGCGATCAAGGGATTGTAATTGGTATAACAGAAGAAGACATTCTAATTGTGGATTTTGGAGATAATGAAGTTGCCTATAAAAAGGGTGATTTAATTAATCTAAAACACGCTTATGCAATGAGTATTCATAAATCACAAGGTAGTGAGTATAAATGTGTGATTATGCCAATGTATCGAAGTTACTCTATTATGTTGAAACGTAAACTTATATATACTGGGATAACTCGTGCCAAAGAAAAATTATTCTTGATTGGCGACCTAAATAGTTTCAAATATGGTGTTGAGAGTATTGAAGCACCAAGACAAAGTGTTTTAAAAGATAAAATTATTGAAACAATTTTGGAAAAAGAAGTGATACATATTGAAGAAAAACGCATAAAAATAAACGATCCATCCATTCCTTTCGAGTATCTTGGGGAAGAACTTGAAAATGGAATTACACCATATAGTTTTATGGAAAAAAATAATCTTTAATTCTATTGCTTTCAACAATAAAGTAAGATATTATTAAGGTAGCTTTTTAAACTAGTCCAGAGAGGCAAGTAAAAGTATATGATATTTCTGCGGGAATATATCTTTTGATAGATATCATAACGATAACTTTTATGAATTCTTCTGGTCTAGAGCTGGAAGAATTTTTTTATATTATAGGAGGAATTATGAATAACTTATTTTCATTAAAAGATCTATCAGTTTTAGACATCAACAACATTATTGACGAAGCAATTGAATTTAAGAATGGAAAAAAATTCAATGATTTGGTTGGTAAAAAGATCGTTAATCTATTTTTTGAAAACAGCACAAGAACGCATTATAGTTTTATTGCTGCAGAACAAAATTTAGGAATGAAAGATACAAACTTTAACGCACAGGCATCGAGTGTGAAAAAAGGTGAGGGATTATATGATACGGTAAAAACCTTTGAAAGTTTAGGGTTCGATGCAATCGTAATTAGACATCCTCAAAATAACTATTTTACACAATTAGAAGGTATTAATGTCCCAATAATGAATGGGGGAGACGGTACCGGTAATCATCCGACACAAAGTTTACTAGACCTAATGACAATTAAAGAAGAATTCGGTTCATTTGAA
>JBFFKS010000256.1:0-2717 GCA_041555275.1 Xianfuyuplasma sp.
ATTAATTGTAGAATCAGAGATATAAGGATGAATGTTTCTAATGTCATCTTTGCTAAAGATATCTTCCAATTTATTTATTGTGTTTTCAACATTGTTTGATTTGTTTAATTGCTTGTCAAACTCGTAGTCTCTAACCAAAGAATTTAATGTTCCATAAGCATCTAGTGAGATGTTCAGTATAAATCTGTGTAATGGTAAAATCTGAGCATATCCTTCTTCCCAGTTGAAGCTTGATCGCAAGACTGTTTGATTGAACTCCTCAAGGTTTTGATAAACTTTTTCCATAAAGCTAACATATTCAAATACTTCAAATCCGTTTGCAACCAACAAGACATATAAAAGCAATAATGCAATTTCCTCATTTTTGTCAGGAAATGGTTTTATGTTTAGAAAATCAATATAAAAATTTAAAACAATATATGAAACCTCATATCTATTTTCAAATAACGCCTTATTATATAATTCAATAAGAGCTTCTAGGCTTTCTCTAGCAGTTCTATGTCCTTCTTGAATAAGTGGACTGACACTTTTTTTATCATATTTTCGCAATTGAAGCTTTTGACTTGAGATAATATCTTTGTATAAGAACGTCATTAAATCTTGAATTTCGTTAACTAATAACTCAAATGATGAAGTCTCAGTGTGAATTTTTATAAAAGCGTTTTTTATATTAGAAACAAGTTTCTCATCTTTATTTTTAGGAATTACATTTTTAAATATCAAAGATTTAAACCGCGCATCACTAACATTGATATTGAATATCTTAGCAAAAAAGTACGTATCATTACGTACCGTTTGTCGTACCATTACATCATAGTCCGCAAGTAGAGTATCGTGATTATATCGATTTACTCCAATCGATTTATATAATTCAATATACTCTATTATTACATCCCCAGGGATTTGTGATCGATTAAGATTTTGTAAACATTTCATGTAAATCACCCCAAATATAACATTTATACTTATATTTTACTACATTTAGATATTTTTTCAATGAGTTAAGCAGTTATTTATGGTCATTCTTTGTTTTTTTGGTTATATTAAATAGAAAAGTAGCTAAAAGCTACTTTTTTATTCGAATAATGTTTGTTGGATTACTTCATGATCGTCTTCTTTTACATACTCACTTACCGGTGTAATTGAAGGATCCTCTTCAAGGTGTTCTATTCTTATGAAGAGTGGAATACCTTCATTCTTTTTAATATAGGTTTTACCATTTTCAGTTTTATCATGTTTAATGTCAAACGCACTTAGTTCGACTAGTTGTGTTGTGGTATTAACACTAACGATAGCTCTGTTTTTATACTGTGTTGCGTTAAGTAGACATACATCTTGAACTAAATATGGATTCGAGCGAACTACTTTGAATAGTTGAACTCCCTTATTAGTACGTTTTTTCTTTTGTATTTCGCAAACATTTACTCGTTTTATCGTACCGCGATTACTTAAAACAAGTAAATCATGATAATCTTTCAGGATAATTCCTGCACTTAGTTTATGATTAGAAGATAAATTCATACCTTTAACACCTTTTGCAGTTGTTGATGTTATTGGAATTTCAGATAAGTTAAATCTAAGTGCTAAACCATTATCACTAAGTACTAAAACTTCCGAATCACTATTGTCAGTGATATCAATGCTTACAACCTCATCTTTTTTATTCAATGCTATTGCACGGATTGGTTTTGTATATCTTGATACATCAAACTCATCTAGTTTAGTCTGTTTAACAAGATTATTTTTTGTTACGAAGAGTAAATATTTATCTTCTTTAAAAGTTTCGATTTTCATAACCTTGATGATTACTTCATTTTCAGCAAGTTGAACTAGGTTGTTAATATGAGTACCAAGTTCTTTCCATTTATAGTTAGGAATTTTATAGACTGGTAAATATATATAATTCCCTTTATTAGTGAATAATAGCATAGTATATAGTGTTGAAACCTCATCAGTAAATAGCATTGAGTCATTGTCTCTTAAGGTTGCTACATCTGTCGCTTTGAATGAGCGGATTGACGTAGATTTAACATAACCTTCTTTGGTTATTCCCACCACTACTTGTTCATCGGCAATTAATTCTTCTTCTGATATTGTAATTTTTTCAATCTCTTCTTCGATTACACTTAGTCTTTTTGAACTTAGTTTCTTTTGATAGAAACGTAATTCATCTATAATTACTCGTTCTAATTCACTTTCATTCTTCAAAACTAAGTCTAATTCAGTAATTAAGAGTTGTAATTGATTTTGTTCTTTTTGAAGTGCTGAAATATCTGTACTTGACAATTTGTAAAGTTGTAAAGTTACAATTGCTTCAGATTGCTCTTCTGAAAATTTGAATTTTTTCATAAGCCTATTTTTAGAGTCTCGTTTGTCTTTAGATGATCTAATTAAGTCAATTACTTCATCAAGGACATCCATCATTTGAATAATACCTTCAACAATGTGTAATCTTTTTTGAGCTCTTCTTAAATCGTAATTTGAACGATTAGTTATCACTTCTTTTTGGTGTAATATGTATGCATCAAGCATTTGTAAAATACCCATTAACATTGGTCTTTTATTGTTAATTGCTACCATATTATAGTTGTATGATTTTGTTAAATCAGAGTGTGATAATAATTCGCTTGGAAAAATAGCAAAAAAAGAAAAGACAAAGAATGGATTTGATTATTATATGCAGTCAAACAAGTTCTTAACAAAGCTTGGAAAAAAGC
>JBFFKS010000257.1:0-2716 GCA_041555275.1 Xianfuyuplasma sp.
AGGCTTACTCATATGTCTATCCTCAGTTTAAATATAGTCATAAATACTTTTATTATAAATCTTGCAAATATCATCTAATATTACAATGCAGTCATCACGTTGATCCTTATCAACAAAATCAAGCTTTTTTAAGTACCATTGTTCTATGAATTGTTCAAAACGACTTTCCATAAAGCTTTCTAACAAATCATGCTGAAATAGAAAACTCTTTTGTTCTTTCTCAAGAATTAGTTTTTTTATGAAATAGTTTTTATTCACTACGTTGGTTATAGAGTCTGACCTATCAGCATAATATAAAATATAGGCTTCCCCATTAAAACCACCACATTTAGAATTGGCTATCAGCTCCCATCCGAAAAGGGTGTCTTGTCCAGCCGATCCTTCCACAAATCGAATATTATTGTCATTCAACATTTTTTTTGAAATAACAGCTGACTGCGTAGCAATGACAGGGAAACGACCCTTACTAAAATAACCTTTCTTAAAGTCTTTAATAACACTAAGTTCATTTGCAGTATGCTTACCTATAGTTTTTACGTCTTCACTCACTTTGACATGATATCCTGAAATGAACTCAACGGGTTCAGAAGCAGATACGTTAGCTTTATGATATAAGTCAACAAGTAGGTCGTAACCACCTGGTGAAATTTCGTTATCTGGATCTAAAAACGTAACTATAGCCGCTTGAGCTATATCAATACCTTGGTTGCGTGGTCTAGAAGCACTACCACTTCCATTACCATGATTAAATACGACCTTGATATTTGGATAGACTAATTCTAGATTATTTAGAGTTTCTAAAGTATCAACATCAGTAGATCCATCATCTATTAGTAACACTTCCATCTTAGGCCAAATATTATTACGCTGTAGGCTTGGTATACACTTACTAACTAAGTAGCGCGCATTATTATATACTGGTACTATAACAGAAAGATCATAACCATTTACTTCGTTAGGTTTAGAGTGCATATGAGTTATATAATTAATTTCAAACGGATCTATACAATATCCATTACTACATATAAATCTTTCAGATATCTTATAGGATGATAACTCCTTCGGATCAAAGTATTTAGTGCTAAATAATGACAGATTTTTACCGTTGCAATAATCTGTATATTCATGTTCCTTACCAGAAATATAAACACCCTTGTTGTTAAAATAAGCATCTTTGGTTATAAATGATGAGTTTGTATATTTAAAGGCGTTTAACAAATCATTAATATAATATTTTTCATATTCACTCTCATCACTAAACCAACAAAAATAACCAATATCATGTTGGTTTTCCAAGTAATTCCAATTAATTAACTCGCTTTCTTCAATAATAATTTTTTCTTGATAAGACTGCCGCTCAAATGAGCGCATAATAGATTCTGTTTTCTCAAAACAGATCACTGCAACAGTCTTATTTTTTTTAACCTCACTGCTTAAGCCTATATTTTTCAGAAGCTTAGCGACTACTTGGTAACTTGTCTTGGTATTTAGTACTTCACGAATGTTATTAGTTTTATTACGATATTCTTCCCAACTAGTATCGTTACTAAAATCAAAGCTCATATTTTGTTTAAAGGGAATTATTCTAATACCTGGAAATTTATTATATACAGAGTTTGCATAATTAGAGATCAGCCCATTTCCCTGAGCCTGTAACTCATACACTCTCATAGCACACATAGTAGGACTTTGTTTTATAGAGTTGAAATTCAAATTGTATCTAAATAACTTATGTACTTTTTGAAGCAATGAGTGTTGTATTGGAGGTAATACACTTGATTGATACTTAACAGGATAATTTAACTCTTCACTATTAGAGTCAAAATTTCGGTCAGCGATCAGTAATTTTCCATCAGATTCTAATATAGAGTCAAAAATTATCTCCATATCTTTACATCTTTCTGCATATCTCATTGGATAAGAACCTGCAAAAAATGCTGCATTTCTTATATTTCTTCTACTCCCAATGGGATTGTTGAATTGTGGATTGACACCATACTCTCCATAAAATACACGATCATGTTTCAACACATTTTTATAACGATCAATACAATCTATATCTGTTGTAAATACATACTCGAACTTTTCAGCCAATGGTAAAAAGTATTCAAAATTAGATGGGTCTTCAATAGTTTGAAAAACAGTTTTAATGTTTTTTTCTTTAGATTGACTCAGTATATTATCAAGAGCATTTTTAGGTATCTCTCTAAACTTTACGCCTCTCCATTCTTCGTTATTAATACCTTTCCAACAAGTTGTATAAATAATGATATCCAGTCCTTGATCTAAAACTTCTTGATAATTACTAGGACTCAGATAGTTAACAGTGGTAAATACATCTTTATAGAAATTGTACATATATACATCACCGATTACACCAACTCGGTAATTATGTTTCACAAAGTATTCACTACCATTACTATCTGGGATATCTTTAGCTTCCAATAGCACTTCGTTAAACATCTCAAGATAGTTAGAATTCTCTACTCCTTTTTTCTTATCTTGAGCGTAATCTAGTTGGTAACCATCAGTTAGAATAAAACCATCTATACTATCAAAAGCTACAAGCTTTATATTTACTTCTACAGCTGTTTCTGGAGTTTTTATTGTATAATTTCTTGGTTCAGCTTCTTTTTTATTAAATGTTGTAATATAAAAATAGGCTTCAAATAATTTAGAAGAATTTGTTCCAATATAAGGCTTTGGTAAAATATTC
>JBFFKS010000258.1:0-2712 GCA_041555275.1 Xianfuyuplasma sp.
CACCAATAGTACCCGCGTCCGAGAATTTCAGATGGCTTTAAATAGCCGTTAATGGAATCCTCGGTTTTTTATTTATCCAAAATCGGTCCAAAAATGAGCCTCAAAATCGGTGTTTTTTTGTTCCAGCCCTGTTGCAATAGGGAAAACGAGATTTTTAACGAGTCGAACCCGCGTCCAAAATATGCTGATATTGATCTAAAATTGAAGGATTTGAGTGAACGTATGCCCTCTTTAGTTTTAATGATATTTGTAACAAGTATAATATGTCATTAATTTGTCACAACTTAGTGTATAATAATAAGTATGTATATCTTGTTGAGGGAGATGATCGCTATGTTGAAGAAGTACCGTATATTATTGCTAGTTGGTGGAATTTTTTCATGCTTGTTTTCAATGAGTATGATATTTGATTCAAGAGTATTTTTTAGGAATATGTTTTCTAACCATTCTGTTTATGACTTTAACATATACTCCCAAATCATTTCTGTAGGGTTGTTTGGAGTATTGTTACTACTTTTATTAGTAAGGAAAGTTAAACCATTTTTCTTTGTCATTGTTGGGATAATCACAATTCTTATAAATCTAACAGGTATGATTTTATATAGTAGTATTGCTGAGGAATTTTATTTTAATATCTATTTTGTAAGAGGAATTGTTTTACTCCTTATTGGTGTTTTTTTACAATCTAGAAATTTGATATATGTTAAAAGATTGAGTCTGTATTTCTATTTGGAGTTGCTAGTTCTTCAAGTGTCTTCTATGTCAAAGGAATCAATATTCTATATGCATAAAACATTTGAGGCAAATATGCTTGGTTCTATGATTCTGTTTTCCTTTGGATTGATGATACCTTTATGTATGAGTATATTCTTAACAGAAGGATTTGTTGTTTCAAATGAAACAGTTAGAAAACCTATAAACATAAACTCCTTGATAAAAATCACCTCTTGGATTTCAATAGGTTATTTGATTGTATTAATCATTATGAATGTACCTCATTTGTTTGCAATTCTTATTGATGCCGATAGAACATCAATATTCTACTACCAAATAAGTGCGATATTACGAATCTCGTTATATTCATTACTGACTTATAGTTTTATATGTGTAACACGTGATTCTGGGAAGAAATGGTTGTTTCCAGCGATTACAATCGCTGCTATCATCACTGTAGTATTCCCATTAACAATAAATATTCAATTTTATTTAGACAGATTTTATTGGTTGTATGGAGTTGCACTTGATCTAGGATTGTTAATTGTCCTGGCAGTGTTTATATATGTTAAAAAGTACAAAGTGGCATTATTGATAAGTTTATGGTTCTTATTGAATTTCCTTCTAACTCCATTGCAATTGGGTAATATTCAAGGACTTGTGATTTTTAGACACATTGCTTTTGGAAATTTAGAGATTTTTGTTCAAATTATGTATTACTTCCTACCAATTACGTTGATTTTAGTCTTATTCAATCAAATGAAAAATATGGAAGTGAAAAACTAAATTAAATGTTAATTACCGTATTATAGTGTTGATTCTAATTAATGGGTAAGCGATTGGTCTAAACTCAACTCTACCAATAGCACATGCGTTCGGAAATTTCAGACAGCTTTAAATAGCTGTTAATGAAATTTCCGTCTTTTTTATACCGAACAACAATCCGAGGTGATAAATATCAACCATTTTTTCAAACATTACAATTGGAGTGGATTGGTGTTCTCTAAACCCTACACTAGGTTTAGAGTCAACTAACACCGTTACAAATGACTTAGGTAACCAATGTATCATTCTTTTTGATATGAAAAAAGGCTATATAATAAAAATGTATAGCTGAATAATATATATTTCCTTTCCTTTTCTTTATTAATAAATTTAATGTATAATAAATTTAATGTATTCTTAACATGAGAAAGAAGATGATGAAATGAATAAAAAGATTTTAAATGGTATTTTGATTTTTGCATTAGTATTTATTTTGTTTTTTACTGTGAAAACCTATGATGCAAGTGAGACTATTGATGCCATTAGTGGGGCTACCCCGGATAATGAAGTAATGGATGCTATTACTGGTGCATCTGAAGATGAAGGAGATGATGACTAATGATTTATGTTTTAACTATTTTCCCATTGGTTATATACGCTTTTTTCTTCTATAAGTTCATCAGAAAATATGAATTTTATCATTACGGAATTGCAGCAATAATTTCTCTATATTTTGGACTTGTTGAAGGACACAATTTCTTCAATGAAGGTTTTCTAGGAGTATCTTTTTTTATAATAGTAATGTTCACAGGTGTTCTAACCAAAAGTAGACTTAAAAAGAGTTTAAGCCAAATTAGAGCGCAGTATTCAATTATTGGTTTTATCTTAATATCAGGTCATGCAATGCCTTATTTGTTATATGTGCTTGATGAAGGATTGGTTTTTGCACACCTAACAATCATTATTGGTATTATAAGTTATGTAATATTTATTCCTCTATTTATAACATCATTTATGATAATTAGAAAAAGAATGACATTTAAGCAATGGAAGAAAGTTCATAGATTTGCGTACTTAGGCTATACATTGATTTTTCTTCATATGTATTTAATTAATAATTCAAGAAGAGAATTTTATTTAGTTCTCTTTATAACCTATTCGGTTTTGAAAACTATTGCAGTTATTGATAAGTATTATACCAAGAAAAAACTTCTTAAAGCTTAAGAATTATGG
>JBFFKS010000259.1:0-2703 GCA_041555275.1 Xianfuyuplasma sp.
ACCAATCATTATTTTTACTGCATCAGGTGGAGCACGAATGCAAGAAGGAATCTTTAGTCTAATGCAAATGGCTAAAACTAGTGCATTGGTACTAAAACATAGTGAACAAGGATTGCTTTATGTTAGTGTATTAACACACCCTACAACAGGTGGTGTTACAGCGAGTTTTGCAACATTAGGGGACATTAATATTGCAGAACCAGGAGCACTAATTGGATTTGCGGGACCTCGTGTTATTAAACAAACTATTAATCAAGATCTTCCAGAAGGATTCCAAACAAGTGAGTTTTTAATGGAAAAAGGGTTTGTTGACAAAGTAGTAAATCGAAATGATTTAAAAGATACTTTAGGTAAAATACTTCATTTACATAGGAGGTATAATTAATGAACATCCTAGAAAAAGAACGAAAATTACGTGAATTACAAAATAAAATTAGTGAACTAGACAACGAAGACCTAATTGCTAAAATACAAGAAGAAATTAACAAATATAAACACGATGCGATGACAAACTTAACTGCATGGGATAGAGTATTACTAGCACGTCATCAACAACGTCCAACCGCATCTGAATTTATTGACTATATTTTTGATGATTTTATTGAACTTCACGGTGATAGATTATATCGTGATGATAGAAGTATTATTGGTGGAATTGGTACAATTAATGGCCACGCATGTACAATAATTGCCCAACAAAAAGGAAAAACACTAGAAGAAAATTTAGACAGAAATTTCGCTATGCCTCATCCTGAGGGATATCGTAAAGCATTAAGGTTAATGAAACAAGCTGAAAAATTTAGAAGACCAATTATTACAATTATTGACACACCTGGTGCTTATCCTGGTTTAGGTGCTGAAGAACGTGGACAAGGAGAAGCGATTGCGAGAAACCTTCTTGAGATGAGCGGGTTTACTGTACCGATTATCGCAGTGGTTATCGGTGAAGGTGGAAGTGGAGGTGCACTTGCTTTAGGTGTTGCCAATACTGTTTTAATGCTTGAAAATGCAATTTATTCTATACTGAGCCCAGAAGGTTACGCTACAATATTATGGAAGGATTCAACTTTAGCAGAAAAAGCTGCAGAAGTTATGAAACTAACAAGTTATGATCTTGAGGATATCGGGATAATCGACCATATTATTAAAGAACCTATCGGTGGCGCTCATTTTGATAGAGAAGCAACATTCAAATCAACAAAACGTACGATCTTAGATGAATTACTTAAATTAAAAAGATTTAGTAACGTGCAACTTCGTGAAAAAAGAAACGAAAAATATCGAAATTTCGGATTTTTCCAAAGATTCAACTACGACAACCTTGGAGGTGTTAAAAGATGATATTTACGAAAATCGCAGGAACAGGAAGTTATGTACCAAAAAAAGTTTTAACAAATGAAGACTTAACAAAGTTCGTCGATACAAGTGATGAGTGGATTACCTCTCGTACGGGTATTAAAGAAAGACATATTGTTACAGATGAATTGACAATTGATTTAGCAGAACAAGCATCGTTAAGAGCGATTGAAGACGCTAATATTAAAAGAGAAGATATTGATTTAGTAATTGTAGCAACTGTTACAGCAGATAACTTTTTTCCCGGAGTAAGCCAATTATTACAGGCTCGTTTGGGGTTAAATGAAGTAATGACATTTGACATTAATGCAGCATGTAGTGGATTTTTATACGTGCTAAATATTGCTGATAAAATGATAAAGAGTGGTTCTTTCAACAATGTACTAATCGTTGGGGCAGAAACACTTACAAGACATACAGACTGGCGTGACCGTAATACTTGTGTATTATTTGGTGATGCAGCAGGAGCAATGATTATAAGCAAAAGTGACACAGATAATATTAAAGATGTTATTTGTGGTAGTCGTGGGGATACTGATTTTCATTTAGTTAGTAAAGCAGTAGATATTAAAGACCCAGAAGTAAACGCAATAAGTCAACAAGATCATATTCATATGAATGGACGTGAAGTTTTTAAATTTGCAACAAGAATCATGCCTAAAACAATTAATGATTTATTAGAAAGAAACAATTATGTAAAAGAAGATTTAAATTGGATCGTTGCGCATCAAGCAAACGAAAGAATTATTGATAAAGCTGCAAGAGATCTAGATTTTCCAATGGAAAAAATGTTTTTAAACATTCATAAATATGGGAACACAAGCGCAGCTAGTGTACCGCTAGCCATCGATGAAGCAATCAAAGAGGGGAAACTTAAAAAAGGTGATTTATTTGCAACTGTTGCCTTTGGTGGGGGTCTTACTTGGGGTGGAGCTTTGATCGAACTTTAGGAGGAAGACAAGATGAAATTAACTGATATATTAGGAAGTAAGTATCCAATAATCCAAGGTGGTATGGCTAACATAGCTGATCATCAACTATGCTCAGCTGTTTCAAATGCTGGTGGTTTTGGCTTGGTTGGTTCTGGTGGATGGGATGTTGAAAAAGTCCGTTATGAAATTAGAGAAACCAAAAAGAGAACAGATAAACCATTTGGAGTTAACATTATGTTAATGAGTCCTCATGCTGAAGCGATTAGTGATATGGTTATTGAAGAAGGAATTAAAGTAATAACCACTGGTGCAGGTAATCCAGGAATCTATATGAAAAAATGGCATGATGCTGGAATTAAAGTAATTCCTGTAGTGCCAAGTGTTGCCTTAGCAAAAAGACTTGAAAGAAGTGGAG
>JBFFKS010000260.1:0-2700 GCA_041555275.1 Xianfuyuplasma sp.
ACTTTTATAACGTAACTCATAGTATTCCAGAATCATTAGGAATAGCGATTTCAACTACAGATGGTGCAATTATCTATGCAGCAGATTATACATTTGATCAAAATGTAGCTAAATGTTATAAAACTGATTTTGAAAAACTGGGAAAAATAGCTGGAAAAAAAGTGTTGGCGTTACTAACTGAAAGTTTAGGCGCTGAAAATATCGGTTTTACACATAATTCTCAACAACTTGATTACGCTTTAAATCAAGCGTTTTATCAAGCAAAAAGTAGAATCATTGTTAGCACATTTTCTACAGATTTAGTGCGAATTCAGAAAATTATTGATATTGCTTTAAAATATGATAGAGATATTGCAATTATTGGACGAAAAACACAAAGAACTGTTGATATTGCTGTAAATCTGGGTTATTTAAAAATACCCGAAGAAAAGTTACTTACCTTACGTTTTATAGATGAGAAAAGTAAAAATACCTTAGAAAACGCGGTTGTTTTAGTAACTGGAGATCGACATGAGCCATTCTATATGTTACAAAGAATGGTAAATAAACTTGACCGATTGATACACATTACTCAAGAAGACACTGTTATTTTAATGACACCACCAATACCTGGTACTGAAAAAATAGCCGCTAGAACACTAGATATCCTATATAGACATGATACAAATGTTGTTAAAATCAGCAGAAAAATCTTACCTCCTTCACATGCGAGTAGTGAAGATATTAAGATGTTAACCAACATTCTTAGTCCTAAATTTATAGTCCCTGTTATCGGTGAATATCGTCATCAATTTGCCTTAAGAAATGTAGCAAAACAGATGGGATATACCGATAAAGATATCATTACTTTAGATAATGGTCAAATAGTTGAAATAAACAATTCTCAAATCATCAGTACCAAAGAAAAAGTACCGGCAGGTGATGTGTTAGTCGATGGTATTCTTGATGAGGATGTAAGTGATGTAGTACTTCGAGATAGAGAATTACTTGCTGAAGATGGTGTATTGCTAATTATCGCTAATATCGATGCTAGAAATAAAAAGGTATTAACAGCTCCGGAAGTAATCTCTCGTGGGTTTGTTTATATGAAAGAGAATGAGGATTTAATTGAAGAAGTAGAAAAAATATTCAATAAGGTCAGTGCTGAAGAACTATCATTTAAATATATTAATTGGCGTGCGTTTAAAGAAAGTGTTAAAAATGAAATTGGTAAATTCCTATATCGAGAAACGAGAAGAAGACCAATTATTATTCCAGTACTTATCGACACACAAATATAAAAACGGCTTGAATAGTCGTTTTTTTTTATACAGAAACAACTGAGTGAATATTCATATAAATTTATTTAATTAGCCTAAAGGACTTTACTTATACGAATAAAACCATTATAATATTAGTAGCAAAAAAAAATAAAACAAAAAAATAGGAGGAAACAAATTTTATGAAAAAATTATTATTAGTTGTTGCGGTATTTGCTGTAATCGTTTCTTTATCAGCATGTAAAAAAGAAACATTTAAAATCGCATTAGTAACAGATATCGGTACTGTAACTGATAAATCTTTTAACCAAGGTGCTTGGGAAGGTTTAGTTGAGTTCGCTGAAGAATTCGATTATACTCATCAATATTATCACCCAGATGATCAAACTACTGATGAATATGTAAAAATGGTAGATTTAGCAGTAGAAAATGGAGCAGAAGTTATTGTAACTCCAGGATTCTTCTTTGAAAATACTATTTATATCGTTCAAGACAAATATCCTGAGGTTAACTTTATCATCTTAGATGGTACTCCTCATAATATGGCTAACTGGGATACTGGTGAAACTATTGATGGTGGTTCTTGGGACGACTTAGTATTCAGACAAGAAGATAATGTTGTAAGTATTTTCTATACTGAACATGAATCAGGATTCTTAGCTGGTTATGCTGCTGTATCAGATGGTTTAACTGAACTAGGATTCATGGGTGGAAAAGCAGTTCCTGCAGTTGTAAGATTTGGTTACGGATTCGTTCAAGGAGCTGAAAAAGCAGCGACTGAAATGGGTGTTGATGTAAACGTTAAATATAACTATCTAGGTGGATTCGGTCCAGATGCTGCATTCCAATCAAAAGCTGCTACTTGGTTTAGTGAAGGTACAGAAGTAATCTTTGCTGCTGCTGGTGGAGCTGGTGGATCAGTAATGAAAGCTGCTGAACAAGAAAGTGGTAAAGTTATCGGTGTTGACGTTGATCAATCTGGTGAAAGTACTACTGTAATTACTTCAGCTAAAAAAGAATTAGCACCATCTGTTTATGAAACTCTAAAAAAATGGCACGAAGGTAACTGGCAAGGTGGAGAAACATTAGTATTTGACGCTAGTAACTTAGGTGTTGCATTACCATTAAACTTTGACAGATTCGCTACATTCAATCAAGCTGCATATGATACATTATTAGGTAAAGTTCAAGACGGTACTTATGTTGTTGATGCTACTTTGAAAATTACTCCAGCTGGTGAAGTTGAAAGAGATAAAACCACTGCAGAATTATTAGCTATTTATTTAGTTGATGCAGTTGACAAAACTACGAAAGTAACTGTAACAATTATAGACTAGTTTAAATTACTTAATAAAGGGAAGTTTTAGGACTTCCCTTTTTTAATGCATTAATATATAATTTAATATATATACTAATAGGTGGTGAAAGTTGATGGAATATG
>JBFFKS010000261.1:0-2691 GCA_041555275.1 Xianfuyuplasma sp.
CGCCAGGATATAAAAACCAACCGGATGCATCAAATCAGCTTTTTTTTTCAATTCGTCTATATTCATAGAAAATGTTTTTTCTTTGGAAATAGTGACTTCAGACATTATCTCTTTCCAAAATGTTTTTAAGTTGTTAAACATGTTTCCCCTTTTTTCTTAACGTTTAAAATGACCAATCAAAAAGCCGCTTGCGGGTTTTGACCGGGGTGTCGTGAACCTGAAACGGTTAGGGGTTCACCCGACCCCTTTTACCCCTTGTTATTATATGATAGTATAGAATTATTTCTTTTCTTTAGGTGCTAAAACCCATAATTCAACTTTTTCATTATCTCTGGAATCTGTACGTTTTGTTTTTCTTGATGAAGCTTTTACATCTCTTCTCAGGTGCAACTCTTTTCTAAAACGCTTGTTCTTTTGCAGTTCTTCTATTATGGGGTGAGTGCTCTCTTCATCAACTACTTGAGCCAGGTTTGAAAATATTAGAACTATTTTTCCATCAGGAGCAAGGTGCTTTTGTGCCTGCTCAAAAAACCTTGGAAACAGCTCTTCTTCATAATACATGGCTTTGTCAATTCCCTCTTCCAGATCATGCTTTGCAAGTAACCAAGGAGGATTAAAAACTATGACATCAGCTTTAACATCACAGTTTTCAAACAGATCACTACTCTTCAGAGTTATCTTATCTTCATATCCCAATCTTTGGATCTCTTTGGAAACGCCGATAAGTGCATTTTTATTGGTGTCGCATGCATAAACATTTTCAAAACCGTTTTGAATCAGTTGAAATGACAGCACACCGCTTCCTACACCCATATCTATGGCGTTACTCTTTGCTCCATCATACTTTTTTAACCATTTGTCAAATAGCTTTAAATGGTCAAACCTTGTTGGAAAATATGTTCCATAATAGGGATGAAGCGTTAAACCTAAGGTTTTGACTTCAATCCCTTTTTTATACCACTGCCAAGAGCTGTTCATTCCCTGCACTTGGGGAAAAGATATATAAAATTCTGATACATCCGGGTACAGCAATTCCAACCAGCCAATATCAGGAGACTTTCTAACACGTAGTTTATTATCTTTTACTTTTAGCAACAGTCTATGTGAAGCTTCTCTAAATGCAGAACGGTAGTCGCGTTGTCCCTGAAAACTTTTGTCTTTGTCTTTGTGTTTTAGTAATAGATTTTTTTTGAGTTCAGCTAAAACTTGCAAACCGTTGCTGTACAATCCTTCAACAAGAACATACTTTCCTGCAATCATTTCGACAACAGTTGCCTCTATGTCCATTTTACGATTAAAACGTATAGCGTCAATCTCTGAAGTTATAATATCCGGTCTGTCCGGTTTCATAGATTCTAAATCTTTATTCATGTAATGATGCCTTTTCTCTTATGTGGTAATTTAATCTATACAGGCTTTGTTCTGGTTTGATTTCTACAATATTGATGATTTATTCCAGAGAATATCATTTTTTATAAAATATATCACTAGCATCATTTGGAGTTATTCATATGCACTATAATTTAATTTATCTCTTGCATGGTTAACTGCCGATGGTATTAGCACTATTGCTAACCGTTTGCAAATCATTATCAAGGTGTTGAGGGGTCTGGCGAACCTGAAACGGTTATGGGCTTACCCGACCCTTTTACCCTCTAAACCTGCTGTCAGATAACGTTTAAAATGAGCCAATAGATTGCCCGCAGGGTAATTTATTGGCTCTACTGATTTGTTATACATTTTCATTAATTACTCTAATCGTTAATTGTTCACTTTCTACAGGAGTTTCAAAATATTTAGTTACATGGTGAAACATCTCTTCTGTATCAAAAGCAGAACGCTCAGGTTGTTCTAGTCGTCTTTTACTTATGTGTTTTATACATTGTTCATCACTGACTTCTAAATATATCAATTGGTGATGAGCATTGATTTCTTTAACAATGTTTTTAAACCAAGCTCTTTGTCTAGAAGTATTAGCCGGAAAGTCTAAAACAATATTTGTCCCTGCTAAGAGAATTTTTTGAACATGCATCTTAATTAATGGTCTTAATAAGGCAGAATATTTTATATAATCATCAAAAGATGAAATTTGCTGTGGATATAGAATTGATAACCATTCATCTTCTGATATTAATACTGCATTATTCTCTGAAGCTAATTCTTTAGATTTAGTCGATTTTCCTGCACCCATTTTTCCACAAAAAAATATTAATATTCCAGTTTTTGGCATGTACCTTCCTTTAGTGTATAACGTTGGTTTGTTATATCCAATTTTCATTTTACCCACCTAAGACAAGTTCTCCCGCATGGAAGAGCAATCGCATAATAAACATTGTTTTGATGCTTTTATTAAACCAAGTCTTGCCTTCCTGATATTTATCAGTTAGTGAAGGATTGAAATTAAAAGCAATAACTCCCAGTATAATCAAGGATGGAATATCCAAGATGATAAAAAATATTACTCTTACCCAATAACCGTCTCCTAAAAAGCGCCAGTCTGTACTGACGCCAGTTTGATAGAGTGAATATAGGGGAGCCAAAAATGCAATGATGGCTATGAACAGTAAAATTCCATACCATTTTCGCTTAATTGCAAAGAGCGTGAAAAAAAGCATTATGATGAAAATAATAAAGCTTGATATGAACATGGCGCTTTTACTTTCCTACTCGACTAAAGATTCATGATATAAC
>JBFFKS010000262.1:0-2684 GCA_041555275.1 Xianfuyuplasma sp.
ATTATTTATCACATGAAGAAATCAATCAAGCTTTTGATATTAATTTCTTCTTAAGAAATGTTTCAACTATCTTTAAAAGAGTTGGACTTGAATAAATTTGAAAGGAGCATTATATGAAAATATATAAAATTATAATTAATATCACAATTCCTATTTTTTTATTGATGCTCTTTGCCAGTATTTTAACGACAAAACAATATTTACTAATATCAAAAAACATGTACAGTTCACACGAAAATGTATATTTTGATCATGATTTTGCGGCAGAACGGATAATGGGGTACCTAAATTACCGTTATGACGACTTATTATTTGGCGAAAACGCCGATGACGAATCTATCTTAATGCGTGATACTGAAATTAGTCACATGAAAGACGTTAAAAATTTATATACCGGACTTAGATTAGTTGCTCTTGGAAGCCTAATCATAGGGGTTTCACTATCTATTTATATATATAAGAAAGACAAGGAGGAATTCTATAAGACATATAGAAGAATGTATATTGGTCCAATCCTTTTCTCGATATTTATAGGGTCGTTTATTGCGATTGACTTTGATGGTATCTTCACTATCTTCCATAAAACCTTCTTTACGAATGATGATTGGCAGTTATATTCAACGGATGCACTTATAATTTTACTTCCACTAAACTTCTGGCTTGTTAGTGCTTCAATAATTCTAGGATTATTTGTTTCATCATTGGGAGTTATACATTTAGTAAATGAAAAATTACATAAAAAAAGAGTATCTATTTAGATACTTTTTATTTTGGAAAACGTTATTATATTGTATCCGAACAAAAAGTTTGGTACTATAGATACTGGTTGGCATCATATATGATTGAAAATAAGGTTCAATTGTCTCTACCCCACACCGTAATTGTGGGACTATGATTCCGGGAAATTTTTTAAATGGATAAAGAAGAGTAATTCTCCTTTTTTTATTGTATTTATGCCTACCAAAAAAATACAATAAAAACGGAGGATTTTTTTAATGGAATTTATTACTAAATTTTTTAAGCTTGAAGAACGAAATTCTAACTTTAGTAGAGAGATTATTGCTGGTGTTACTACATTCTTGGCAATGGCTTACATTCTACCTGTTAACTCGTTCATGTTAGAAAAAACAGGTTTACCATTAGGTGGAGTATTCTTTGCCACTGCAATCGCAGCAGCTATTGCATCAATACTGATGGGATTAATGGCCAACTTACCAGTTGCTTTAGCACCAGGTATGGGACTAAATGCATTCTTCACTTACACATTGGTTAATTTCGGAACTGGATTATCTCCACAAGCCGCTTTAGCTGCAGTATTTGTAAGTGGTTTGTTATTCTTTATCATTTCAATTACAGGATTAAGAAAAACAGTTATCAATTCGATACCAAAAGGATTGAAACTTGCTGTAGGAGCAGGTATCGGATTCTTTATAACATTTATCGGATTAAAGAACGCAGGAATTGTTGTAGACAATCCAGCAACATTTGTTCAACTAGGTAATTTAGCTCATCCAACAGTATTACTAGGTGTGTTTGGAATTGCCTTGGTATTTGCATTACATGCAATGGGTAATAAATTTAGTCTAATCATTTCAATATTTGTAGTTGCTGTTGTGGGATTACTTGTAGGATTGATTTTCCCAGGTGCAATGAGTGTGGATGTAGCATACCAAACTTATGATTTTGCATCGTTCAACCCAGCTACTGGAACATATGGAGCTCTTATTGATAATACTGAAGAATTCTTCATGATGCCTAAGTATTCAAGTTATGCAATTGGAGATGTATTCACTGGTGCAGGAGAAATATTTGGTGCTGCATTTACAGGATTTGGTGAGTTATTCTCTTCATTTAGTGCAGTTGGAATAATCTTTGCATTACTATTCGTTGATTTCTTTGATACTGCAGGTACATTGATGGCAGTTGGGAATCAAGCTGGTTTAATTAATGATGAAGGTGAAATTGTTGGTTCTGATAAAGCATTATTAGTAGACTCTATTGGAACAATGACAGGTGCAGTACTAGGAACGTCAAACGTTACTTCATACATCGAAAGTGCTACTGGAATTGAACAAGGTGGACGTACAGGGTTATCAAGTGTTACTGTAGGGGTATTGTTTATCTTAGCAATCTTCTTATACCCATTACTAAGTATCGTTAATGGTGTGTATGTATCTAAAGATCTATTTGGAGATGTAGTTGTATATTCTCCAGTTACTGCAATGGCTTTGGTTATGGTAGGGGCATTAATGGTTAAACAACTTAAGGATATAGATTGGACAGACTCTGCAATTGTTATACCTGCATTCTTAACAGTTACAACAATGATGTTATCATTCTCAATCGCTACAGGTATTGCTGTAGGATTTATCTTCTACCCTGTTATTAAATTAGCTCAAGGTAAAGGAAAAGAAGTTAACATAGTTATGTATATCTTATCACTATTATTTGTTGTTTACTTCATAGTAGGCGCTTCATAAAAATAAAATAAAAAATAACAAGGATTAGCACTCGCTAATCCTTGTTTTTCATTCCACATGTAATTTTGTCACAATGAGAACAATGTAATGTTTGATTTGAAATACGATAAAATCTTTCTGGGTGGTAATGATGAAGCGTTTCCCAATATATAAAGATTATCACAGCAATGACAAATATACTAATCGTATATAAATTGGGTATAA
>JBFFKS010000263.1:0-2680 GCA_041555275.1 Xianfuyuplasma sp.
AACATTTGGTTTTGATAAAGATAAATACAAAGTATTAAAAATGCCCGATATTTCAAAAGAGGATGTGGAGGAGTTAAGAAAAATAACTTCTGCAACAGGACAATTTGGTGAACAAGGGAGTCTATTAGCAGGGTTGTTGATATTTGTAGGTGTTTTAGTAATGATTGTCGGACTGATTTATGAAGTTGCAGGTGGGTCTCTTTTGTTCTTTTTAGCGGCTATCCCAACAGCTCTAATATTTTTAGGTCTCGGAACAATCATTGAACGTCTAAGGAGAATTGAAAATAAAATTGGTACACCTTATAAAAAATAATGTAAAGAAGGTGATTTAATTGCTTGATATTTTTAGCTTCATTTACTTTGTTTGGGTAATCCTTGCATTTGGATTAATCTTTTTGATGTGGTACTTCCTAAAAGACACATCATATAAAACGAGATATTATTTTTTGTTTGGGTTAACTGTTTTTGCTTGGGTCTTACATTTTTCAAGATATTGGTTAGATCCTGATCTAAAATTATATGAAATGTTTTTCCTAGATCTTTGTGGATTTTCTACAATGGTCTACCCATTCTTCTTCTTATCAAAAAACAAGGTTTTTAAAGATTATATGTACTATGTAGGCGGGGTTTTTGCAGCGCATAGTTTATTCTATCCGAATAATATTGAAGGAAATCCAATATTGTACTTTGATACGATACGTTTTTTCTTTGCACATCTAATCCTAGTTTCTGTACCACTATTATTGGTATTTTGGAAAATGCATAAACCAAATATAAAACATTTACATATTATGTTCTTGTTTGTTATGATTGGTGGCTTATATAATATGGCTCTCTCAAGTGCCTTTGTCTTTACAGGAATGAGAACTACTTTAGCAAATTATATGGGATTATGGGGGAATACGAATAGTGTATTTCGTTTGTTTGAGAAAGTTGCTCCATTTATGAGATATAGTAAAATAGTTAACGGTGTTCCTACTAGGGTGCCAATTCCATTTTTCTATATGATACCAGGATTAATTGTATTTTATGTTCCTTTATGGGTATTGATGAGTTTACCGTTTATGAATCTAAAGAAAACACCAAAGTCGTAATTGATTTAGGTGTTTATTATCCAAAAAATATAGTTTAAAAAAAGCCCTATTTTAGGGCTTTTAAAATGTGATTTTATTAGCAATCGTTTTTCCAAATTCAAGAATTTCATATATATGTGATTTTAAGCGACTATAATCGGAATCTGTTAATTCATTAAGTTTCCTGAATAAATTATATTTTGTTATGCCTATATGTAATTCATTTTCAATTCCGCCAATATATATTTTTCTTTTAGGAATGTCTTCTTTTAGAAAATTGAATAATGAATAATATTTCGAGTCGATTCTTTCCTCTTCATCTTCTTTTACATATTCTTTCATCAAAGGATCTGTTTGAAATTTTTTAAACTTTGTTCCTTTTAATTTTGGGGAACCATTTGAACGAAGTTGAAAATAAACATTATTGGGAATTTTTAGGACGTAGTAGATGCCGTCAAAATGAACAACTCGGCCGTTATTAGATTGTGTATAAATATAAGCGTCATAAATACTAATGTTTACACCATCATCTGTCGTATAGTTTATATGAAACTTTATATCTTTAGATGAAAGTCTTGGGAAAAGTCCACCGATTTTAATAAATTCATTCTCTTTTGTTAAAACATCAAGGGTAATGTTTGAGTCATCATTAAAATTGATTTCCTCAATAACATTTGGGTAAACAATATTGTAAAGAGATTTATTTGTTCCTGAAGCTAGATCAATTATCATAATTACCACAGCAATAACGAGAATTCCGATTGCTATATACATAATGTATGTAAAAAAGTGTTCGAAATTCTTAAGAAAAAGGGATAAGACTGTAATCCCGGCAAGAATTGAAGTAATAATAGTATATATTCTTACTCTTTTTGCTCTTGTACTTTTATAAACCTCGTTATACTCTTCTTGCAACTGTTGAAATGATTTTAACATAACACACCTCCTTATTTCTTTACCTTATTATATCAAATAAATAAAAAACCACCAAAGGTGATTTTATTTTAGCATATCATAGATACTCATTTGATTATCATTATTTATGTGATTATAATACAGAGTGTATATTTTCTCAGAAAGCTCTTCTTGTGTTAGTTCAGTTGTATCAACTATATAGTCAACATGTGTGAAATTAACAAACTTAAAATAGTCATTATCCTGTTCCAAACGATATGTAACTTGTATTAAATCGTCGCCACGTTCTAACATACGATTTTTTCTTGTCTCTTCATCGGTTTCAAGTAAAAAGAAAACTGTATTTGGAATGTCCTTTTTATGGATGCTATTAGCGCCTTTAGGGTCTACAATTAAAACTTTATTGGTACTCGCACCTTTACAAGGGGTACCATAAAACTCACCATCATATTCGATATGTTCCAGAAATTTATTTTCTTCAATTTTCTTTTTAAAACTCTTTTTGGTAATAAAATGATAATCAACATGAGAAATTTCACCGTCACGCTTTTTTCTAGTTGTTGTAGTTACCATTTTTTTAAATCCGTATTCGCTAATTAAAATTTTTGCGATATCGGTCTTACCACTAGCGCTTGCGCCAATCAGTACTAGCATATAAAATCACTCCATATAATCATTTAAACTTATTATAT
>JBFFKS010000264.1:0-2669 GCA_041555275.1 Xianfuyuplasma sp.
ATGAAATAGATAACTTACGTATGACGTTTGACCACTCAGTTTCTGTAGAACGATTTTCAATGGATTTTTCTAATGAATACTTGAAATTAATAAAAGATTCAACATTGATTTTGGAAATTAAGTATGAACACTTTATACCGAAGTATATTCAATCGATTTTAAAAGGAATCACATTAAATCAAATCGCTTGTTCCAAATACTTTATGGGATTTAACGCAATAGAACTTTAGGAGGAGTATTATATGAGTTTATTAGTAGGATTACAAGATATCATTAATTTTGGTGATGTACAACCAATTAATCTAGAATCAGTAGTATTTAACACCTTTATCGTGTTTTTGTTAAGTTTAATAATTCTATTTACTTACAAAAAAAGTTATCAAACAACCGTTTATAATCGTAGTTTCGCTATTAGTTTACCAATATCTGCGATGGTAACAAGTGTGATAATTCTAAGCGTATCATCAAACATAATTCTATCTCTAGGGATGGTAGGTGCATTATCAATTGTTCGATTCCGTACAGCACTTAAAAACCCATTAGATACTGTATTTATGTTTTGGGCAGTTGGTTTAGGAATTACAGTTGGTGCTGGATTATCATTGGTAGCTATCATTAGTACAGTAATCATTTCTGTTGCAATCTTCGCTTTAATCGCTTTAGAAGTCTTTGTATCATCTTATTTCTTAATTATAAGAGCAGAATCTAGTACTGTTGAGAAGGAAGTATTAGACCAAGTGAAGTTCATCTATGGAAAGTACTCATTAAGAAATAAAACTGTTAAGGAAAATTCACTCGATTTAACAATAGAAGTTAGGTCTAAGGAGGATAAAACCCATATGGTTAATAAAATCCAAGAGATTAATGGAGTTAATAGTGTAATCTTGCTTTCACATCAAGGAGATTACATATCTGAATAATGATGAGTCTAAGGATACGAAGGTTATTTATATTCTTATTTATCGGATCAATTCTTGTTACGCTAGAACTAAATAGCGAGAATTCACTCTTGATGAGTCTTCCATTTGAAGAAGATGTCATAAGTGCAATTCTTAATCAACAGCAAGCTGATGATAAAAAACACGAAGCTGTTTTAGTTGCCTTGAGTAATAATATTGAAACAGAATTAGAGGAATATAATAAAATTATGCTTGAATCTATTGTATTGCAGGATTCAAGAATGCAAAGACTATTAGAAATGGCTGAAGATGAAGCAAAAGCAGAAGCGAAACGTATTGAAAACATGTATACTTTAGGCGATAGAGATAAACCTCAAGACTATCAGAACCTCTTTGAGGATAGTATTAAACACACCTTTAGAATCGAATTTACATCTGGAGAGTGGCAAGGTTTAATTGATGATATGATTGATTATAATGAACAATATGGTACTTATAAATCTAATAATTATCGTAAGGTTGACGTAATATATTCTACACCATTTGAAACAATCACGATTCCTGATGTTGGATATCGATCAAAAGGGAATATATATTCTAGGCGATTACCTATTGATAATAACGGCAACGTGATACCAATACATTTTGTATTAAAATTTAATGAAACGTTCGATACAATTGAAGGTACACAAGCCTACGACTGGTTAAAAACTAGAGAAGTTTTTGATTTAGAAAACTTAATCTTTAAATGGAATAAACAAAATGATCCTACATATATTAACGAACTCTTTAGTTACGAGATGTTTAGAGCTGCAGGAGTTGCGGTTCCCGAAATTACCATGGCTAAAGTAGAGATTGTAATTGACGGACAAGTAGAATTGGTTGAACTATATGTAGTTCAAGAGAATATTGATGAGGAATTTATAAGAAAAAATCTTCAGGAAATACCAACGAAAGCAGTTGGGGACTTATTTAAAGTGGTATGGAATGGGACATTAGAACCAATTACAGACAGTTCATGGTACGGTGTACGTGACTGGGAGAGTAATTATCGACCTGTATATGGTTTAGAAACAAATACTGATAATCCTAATTTTGATGATCTTGTCTTCTTTACACAACAGTTAAACTCGAGTAATTTAATTCAGCGACAACAGTTTTTAGAAAATAATTTTGATATCGACAACTTCCTACGAGCAATGGCTGTCAATGTCCTTGTATTTAATCCCGATGATTATCGGGGGAATGCGAATAATTACTATATGTATTTTGATGAGACTGGCTTCATGACATACATTCCATTTGATTATGATAATTCAATGTGTGAAGGATGGAAAGGTGAACCTGTATTTATAAATTGTTCACTCGGAAATGACATTTATGTATGGGAAGGCGATGGATTTAGTGATTGGACTGATGAACAACCACTAACTGACAATCTATTAGTGTATGAAGAATACAAAACGCTCTATGAGGACTATTTAATGCTGTTAATCGACTCTGGTGATTTTTCATTTGCAAACTATTCTGCTATGTTTGATACCATCGAGAGCCTATATGGTGACGAGTTTGATATGACTAACAACAAGCTTTGGTACATTTCTGAGAAAATTGATCAAGTCACAGAACAAGTAAATTTCTATAGAAATAATTAACATAGATATTGAAAGAATTCACAATTGTGAGTTCTTTTTTTATTTAAAGTTATAAGAAAATCCTCTTTATGTTAAAATATAGTAGAGGTGAGACGATGGAAGTTTTAATACAAAA
>JBFFKS010000265.1:0-2663 GCA_041555275.1 Xianfuyuplasma sp.
AATCTAAATTTCCCGGCAAATGGTAGTGCACCTGGCATTCTATGTAAGGATAGTTGTTCTAGATTATCTCTAAATGTAGCATCCACAACAGCCAATAAATTATTCATTTTTATCACCTGCTTCGTCAATGAGTTCCTGGTCTACAACAGTAGGTGTTTTAAATATCAATTGCATGTGGTCTGGAATCACACTATCATTCAATATAATCGCATTCATAATCGTACAACCTCGTCCAACTATCACGTTTTTAAAAATGATTGAGTCTTTAATCAAACAACCTTTTTTAATCAAAATACCACTGCTAAAAATACTATGATAAACATCACCATAAATTAGACAACCATCACTGATCATCGAGTTTGAGACAATACATCTATCTGCGATATGATGGGGTGGTAAATTTGAGGATTTTGTATAGATAGGATATTCTTTGTACTCATGCAACTTTAAGTATTGTGGGTTATCAATTAAATCCATATTCGCCTCATAAAGGCTTTTAATTGTTCCAACATCTCTAAAGTATCCATTAAATTGGTATGCGTAAACTTTTCGATTATTATTTAGTGCCAAAGGAATAATATCCTTTCCAAAATCAAAATTACTACTTTTATTAATGGCTAGTATTTCCCTCAAAACATTTTTATTAAATACATAAATACCCATTGAAGCTAGTGTGCTTTTTGGAAGATCTGGTTTTTCCTCAAAACCGATGACTTCTCCTTTGTCAGATGTTTCAATAATCCCAAAACGATTAGGATTCTTGGTAACATTAAAAGCTGAAATTGTTATCTCAGCGTTATTTTTTATATGTTCTGCAATTAATAGTTGATAGTCCATTTTGTAGATGTGATCTCCACTTAAAATGAGAACATAATCGGCATTAAATTGATCAATGTATTTGAAATGTTGATTGATTGCGTGAGCTGTTCCCTTTTGCCATACATCACCATCTATTGATGTATATGGCGTTAAAAAAGAAATACCTCCATCATTGATATCAAGGTCCCAAGTACTACCAAAACCAATGTAACTCATTAACTCATGTGGTTCGTACTGGGTAATAATTCCACACGTTAATATGCTACTATTTGATAAATTACTTAAAACAAAATCAATTAAGCGATATTTCCCGCCAAAAGACACAGCGGGTTTTGCTGTATTTTTTGTAATATTTTCTAATCTTGATCCGCGTCCTCCGACGAGAACCATGGCGATAACTTGTCTTTTCATTTAATCACCACACTTTAATATTGTGAGGGATAATGGACTTAAAACAACTTCAATTGATTGTGGTAATCCATGCATTTCAATATCACTTGAAAACATATCTGATCCGTTAAACACATTACTTCCACCATATACCCCTTTATCACTATTAATAACTTCGTAATACTTCCCTTTTTTTGGTACCCCAATTCTAAAATGATGATGAACTACTGGGGTTAAATTCAGGATTACAATTAAAAAATCATTTTTGTCTTTTGCATATCTTATAAAACTAAAAATACTAAAATCACTATTTTTTGCATCAATCCATTGAAACCCTTCAGGTTTATGATCCAGTTCATAAAGTGGTTTGTGATGTTTAACAACATTATTCATGTCACGAACGAATTTTTGCGCCGCACTATGTAACGGATATTCGAGTAAATTCCAGTCAAGTTCAGTTGAATCTTTCCATTCATGCATTTGGGCGAATTCACCACCCATAAACAATAAAGTTTTTCCAGGATGTGTAAAAAATAATCCCATTAATGCACGGAAATTTGCAAATTTTTGCCAATAATCACCTGGCATTTTATCCACTAAGCTGTGTTTACCATGAACCACTTCGTCATGAGATAATGGTAAAACATAATTTTCACTAAATGCATACTCCAACCCAAATGTAATATTGGAATGATGATATTTTCGATATACTGCGTCTTTTTCAAAATATTTAAGGGTATCATTCATCCATCCCATGTTCCATTTGTAGTTAAATCCTAACCCACCTTGATCTACTGGATGAGTAACTTTTGGAAAAGCCGTTGAATCCTCAGCGACTAATAATGCATTGTTAAACTCTCTAAAAACTTCAGTACTTAGCTTTTTAAGAAATGTGATTGCACCTTCATTAATTCCATGGCTACTATCCCCTAGGAAATAGATTATATTACTGACAGCGTCAATTCTAAACCCGTCGACATGAAAATGCTTCATCCAAAATAATGCATTAGATATTAAGAAACTTTGCACTTCTCCTTTTCCTAAATCTAAGTTTGCTGTACCCCAAACGACATTTTCTCTTTTCCATTCTTCATGATATTCATATGTAGGTGTACCGTCAAACATATATAGTCCATGTTCATCACGGCATATATGTCCAGGTACCCAGTCAAGGATAACTTTTATATCGTTTTGGTGGCATCTATCAATTAGATACATTAAATCTTTTGGTACTCCAAAGCGTGATGTTGCGCTATAATATCCAGTTCCTTGATATCCCCATGATTGATCCAAAGGGTGTTCTGTTACTGGCATTAATTCTAAATGAGTAAATCCATTTTCTAATAAGTAAGGTATCAATAAATCCACAATTTCATTATACTTGTGAAAATCACCATTTGGTTTTGTCATCCATGTTCCAAGATGAAGTTCGTAAATACTCATTTGTGATTCGT
>JBFFKS010000266.1:0-2644 GCA_041555275.1 Xianfuyuplasma sp.
AGAGATAATATATCAAAAAAGCAATCTTAAAACTAGGATTTAAAAAATTTACTGAGATTCAAGATAAGGTAATTCCTGTTGCAAAAAAGGGAACTGATATTATTGGGTGCAGCCAAACAGGTAGCGGTAAAACCCATGCTTTTTTAATACCGATTTTTGAAAATTTAGATTTAGAAACCAAAGATGTACAAGTTGTGATTACAGCACCTACTAGAGAACTAGCAAATCAGATTTATAAAAATGCGAAGCAAATGGCAGCAGAGTCTGAAACGTTTATCGATGTTAGAAACTATGTTGGTGGTAGTAACCGTGAACGTGAAATTGAAAGGCTGAACAAATCACAGCCAATGATCGTAATTGGTACTCCAGGTAAAATAAAAGATTTATCAGTAAAAGAGAATGTCTTAAACATTTACAAAGCAAATGTTTTTGTTATAGATGAAGCAGATATGTCACTTGAAATAGGATTTCTAGAGGATATTGATAAAATTGCATCTTTAATGGATGACAATCTTCAAATGATGGTTTTTAGTGCAACAATCCCGGAAAAAATCCAACCATTTTTACGTAAATATATGAATAAACCATTTGAAGTATATATCAAACCTAAAGAACTTTCGAGTTTAAATATTGAACACATCTTCATCCCGATTAAAAGTAGTGATCGTGATACAGTGTTATTTAGATTGTTAGATGCTATTAATCCTTATGTAGCATTAATCTTTTGTAATAAAAAAGAGAAGGTTGATGAAATTACTGCGATGCTTTTTGAAAGAGGATATAATGTTGCCAAAGTACATGGTGGAATAACTCCTCGTGAAAGAAGACGAGTAATGGATCGTATTAACAATGCTGAATTTCAATATGTTGTGGCTAGTGATATCGCGAGTCGTGGAATTGACATAGATGGTGTAAGCCATGTAATTAACTATGACTTACCAAAAGATATGGAATTTTATGTTCATCGTACAGGTCGTACCGGAAGAGCTAGCTATGAAGGTATGGCAGTAAGTTTATATAGTGTTGATGATGGACGTTATGTTGATTTTATCGAAAGTAAAGGTATTAATATTTTATACAAAGATATTAAAGAAAATCAATTAGTAGATAGAAGAGTTAGAAAAGAAAGAGACAAAAGAGAACAGATAACAGCAGGATTCAATAAACATACAGTGAATGTAAAGAAGAAAAATGCAGCTGTTAAACCAGGTTATAAGAAAAAATATCATACTGATTTACAAAGAGCAAAGAGAAGAGCCTTGCGTAAGAAAGGAAAATAAATATGTTAAAAATTGGTAGTCATGTATCAATGAATGGTAGTGAAATGCTTGTTGGTAGTGTAAAAGAGGCTTTGAGTTATGAAGCAAATAGTTTTATGATTTATACAGGAGCTCCACAAAACACAAGAAGAAAACCACTTAGCAGCTTAAAAATAGAAGAAGCACAAGCATTAATGAAAGAAAATAATTTAAGTTTGGATGACGTAGTTATTCATGCACCATATATTATGAATTTAGCAAACGGTGATCCGGAAAAAAGAGATTTCGCAATTGATTTTTTAACTGCAGAAGTACAAAGAACTGCAGCAATTGGTGCAAAACAAATTGTATTGCATCCTGGAGCGCATGTTAAACAAGGACCTGAAATCGGGTTACAACATATAATAACTGGACTAAATGAAGTAATTGAGAGAACAAAGGACTTAGATGTTCTAATTGCGCTTGAAACAATGGCAGGTAAAGGGACAGAATGTGGTCGTTCTTTTGAAGAATTAGCAGTAATTTTCAAGGGGGTATCAAATCCAGAAAGACTAAGTGTATGTTTTGATACTTGTCATACGCATGATGCAGGATATAGTACGAAAGAAAACTTTGATGCTGTTATCAGGGAGTTTGATGAAAAATTAGGAAAAGATAAAATTTCTGTATTCCATATAAATGATTCTAAAAATCCACTTGGCGCATCAAAAGATCGACATGAGAATATTGGATTTGGTTATATTGGGTTCGATTCTCTTAATTACATTGTAAATCATCCTGATTTTAAAGATATACCAAAAATTTTAGAAACACCATATGTTACAGAAACCGACGAATCTACAGAAAGATTATATCCACCATATAAAGAAGAAATTGCGATGTTTAGAAGTCAAAAATTTGATAAAGATATTCTAAATAAAATTAGAAACAAGTAAAGAAATAGTATTTTTCTATTTCTTTTTTTTATGATAAAATTAACTGTGTTCAATTTTATGTTGAGGATGTTTAAGAGCCATAAATAAGTGAGATGAAACATAATTCAACCATAGGTTTAGTTAATTAAACCACATAGTTATTACATTCTACTAGAAAACATCTTACAATATAGACGAGGTGAAAGAATATGGATGAAAATAAAATATCAGAACTTCTTATTAAGTTAAGAAAGTCGCGTGGATTTACCCAAAGTGATTTGGCATTAAGATTAGATGTATCTTTTCAAGCAGTAAGTAAATGGGAACGAGGAGAAAATCTACCTGATTCCCTACTATTACTAGAACTAGCTAAAATATATGACATTACAGTAGATGAAATACTTCGTGGAGAACTTATAAAAAAAGAAAATATCACTAAATTAGTAAAAAGAAAAAAAATACTGATTATCA
>JBFFKS010000267.1:0-2632 GCA_041555275.1 Xianfuyuplasma sp.
AAATGAATTGTGTTAAAATAGGCAAAGAGGTGATTATTGTGGATTTAACTGCAATTTTACTAATAGTTTCGGGTGTACTTGTGGTCTTAGTGATATCAGCTTTGCTTCTCTTGAAAAAACGAGAAGTAGTAAAGAATATTGAACTAGATGAGATTATCAATCTATTTAAAAAAGAGAATGTAATATCTGTAGAGTATATTCGTAATAAAATAGTTGTTAAGTTTGTAGATGTAAAAAAATTTGATGTCAACAAACTGCATGAAAAAGGTGCTTTAGGAGTTAATATCATTGGCGATAAAATTAAGTTTTATTTCGATGGGAATAACGAAAAAAATGCGTCGATATATAACGATATAAAAAGTTATATCGAAAGGTAGTGATGAATATGGAACAAGATTTTATTATAGCAAATCAACATGGTGTTCATGCAAGACCAGGAACTAATTTAGCAAAAATAGCTAATCGCTATAAAAGCGAAATTACATTGACATATAATGGAGTTACAGTTGATATGAAATCCATTATTGGTGTTTTAAGTCTAGGAATTAAAAGAGGGGCTTCAGTTACTGTAAGTATCTCTGGGGATGATGATAATGAAGCCATGAAAGAAATAGGCAAATATATTAAAGAAATTAACATGAAATAGATGTGATATTATGTTATATTTACTAACTACAGAGGTTACGGGATTTTTTACATTTTTAAATCCAATCATAAATGCTTTGGAACAACTAGATCATTTTGGTTTAGCACTATATACTTTTTTTGAAGTATTGCTGATCATTCCGCCAATAGAAGTGATTTACTATCCACTAATCCAACTAAATGTTGATACTTGGTACTTGTACTTGATAAATGTTGTTGTATTTAATGTTCTTGCATCAGCTCTTGGATATTTTGTTGGAAAGAAAATTGGGTATCCAGTACTACGGTTTTTTGCTAGTGAAGAAATACTGGAAAAAGCTCATGTTTTATTTGAAAAATGGGGTGTGCTTGCGGTTGCAATAGGAGCATTCACTCCAATTCCATATACAATTGTTGTTTTCTTAGCAGGAATAACAAAAATGAATTTTAAGAAATTTATAATTGCAGGATTTTTAGGTCGTGTACCTCGATATGTTATTGGCGGGTATGCAATTGTCTATATCATTCAAGGTATTAACAATGACCTATTAAATCAGTATATGCTTATAATGAGTATTATTGGGATGCTTCTAATTGTCTTATACTATATTGTACAAACACTTTATAATGTAAATAAGAAAAGAAGAAGCAGCTAAAGAAAAAAAGCGCTGTTTAGCGCTTTTTATTTAATTTAAAATCTAATAAGTTCATCAAGTTTCATATTAAATTTATTTTCGAAAGCTTTCTTATAGAATAACATTTTTTCTGGTTTGTTTTCTATGTGGAGTACCATAAATGCTTTCTTAGCTGATTGGAGAGCTAAATCTTTTTGTCCAAGATTGAAATTTGCAAATGAATTAAACAAAAACAGTCTTGGTAACCCGCTAGTAGTTGAATACTTAATGCAATATTCAATACCTTTTCCTGTAATCTCAGCAACCTTCTCCTCAAGCCCTTGATTTCCTAATACTTGAGAAAGTGTTGTATATACAACTGGCATAAATCCTGTATCTCCTGAGACTAAAAAACTTTTGGTTTTTGAAGCTAAAATTGTATATAGGAATTCTGAGGGTTCATAATTTTCCATACCAGAAGAAATATTTACTATTTCAAGCATAATATTCATTTCAATAAGATTAAATGAATCGTTATCTATACAAGCTGGATAATCAATCATTTTAGAATAGATATCTAATAGGTGAATCTTTGAAACCATATTCAAATTATATTGAATCTGCAGCAGACAAAAGTCAAAAAATAACTTATTATATTCAGATATTAAAATATCGCTTTTTAGATCTTGTGCCTTTTGATATGCTGAATTAAAATTGTTTTGATGCATAAGAGTGTAGACTTCCATAATCTTATTGTACTGAGTATCATATCTTTTACTGAACAAAGTATGAAGATCACTAATACTCAATTTTAGTCTATCCGCAAGCAAAACTAAGATATTATTGGGTATTGAAGAAACACCTCTCAAATATCTTTTGTATTGGCTTAATGATATTATCCCTTCACATAAGTCCTCCCTGGATACATTTCGATCTAGTCGCAAAGAATCTATAAAAAGACCGAATTCCCTATTGTTGTTTTCCATTTTGCATCATCCTTTTCAAAAGGGTCATATGTGAACTTTATTAATGTTGTTATGTGTTATAGAATACAGTCAAGGAGTTGATAAAACATGAAAAAAATATTAGCAATTTTAGTAGCGGTATCATTAATAATTAGTGGTGGAATTTCTGTATCAGTACAAGCCAATGGTGGAGATTATGATTGGCCAATTGAATTAATACCACCTTCATAAAATACTAACGTAAATATTTTACAATAATAGTTACTATATTGAAAGTCTTAATTGACTATACTAAAATAAAAAACTTTATAAACATAAATACACATATACCAGTTTTTTGTTTTTTATTATGCAAAAAAATCAAAAGGAGGAATTATATGACAGCTCTTCAGGAATTAGAAATTGAATATGATGGTATGCTTGGTACAA
>JBFFKS010000268.1:0-2614 GCA_041555275.1 Xianfuyuplasma sp.
CACACTGTCTTTTTGCGTTTTGTCAAACTCCAACAATTGTTTTATATGCGTTAATAGAGTGTCCAGCTTATTTATACTTTCGATGGACAAATCAATATATTTTGGGGTATTCTTTGTCTTTTTATCAATTCCAATTAGGTTAATATCCAATAAATTCACCCAGGAATCTGTATCCTGATAATGCCACTGGATATAACCATCTTCAACCCGTAACTCAATTTGTTTTCCATCAACACCAGGTATTCCTTGTTCTCCCCTGATGGTCTCTAACCAGTCATCGTAATTTCCAACAATTTGTCCTGATTGTTTACCAAGTTGGTAAATCTCTACTAATTGAGTAGTTAGAGATGTTTCTAAATGCACCCATTTCGCATAAATTGTTATGCTATCTTCAATTGGGTTGGTAAGTAAATAATCCTCTGTGAATGGAACATTGTAATTACCGTTATCAATATACCATCCATCAAAGAAATACCCCAGTCTTTCTGGGTTATTTGGTAAAGTAATAACCATGTTTTCTTCTAATTTCATATCTGCAATGATATTTCCACCATTTGTCTCGAATTCTATTGTGATTTTACTCGAAGTTTTAGAGCAAGCAGATAATGTAATTAGTAGAATTACTGCTAAGCATAATATAAATTTTTTCATCTAATAACTCCTTCCTATTACTATATAAATATTAAAAGGGAGCCGATATCATCATCGGCTCCCTTTGTTTAGCATCTATCAATTTCATTATAATACTGTCATTTCAAAAATTCAATATTTGATTTAAAATCTAAACTAAATAATGATGTTTTTATTAAAATCATCAGTATTATCTTATATTTATTTGCCTAATAATATACCAAACCAACCTAAAAACAAAAAAGCCCTTATAGGGCTTAAATAGGTAAACTGGTGCCGCATGATGGACTCGAACCATCGACCTCTGCCTTACCATAGCCTTCTGTCTATTTTACATACTAGAATAACCCAAACATAAAACAACCAGAGAAGGGGATTTTCAATTATTTATTGCACAAAAAAGAGAGAGTAGTGTATATGTTCCGTTTACTAAAAACTCCAAAAGTTATTCTGTAACATTTGTTGAAATTAAAGAAATAAACTCAGTGAAATCAGATGTAGTTATGTCGGTATTTAGGTGAGAATTAATTAATGCTATCTCATCTTCATCATCAAGCCCAAATCCATAACTAGATATGACTTCATTACTTCTAGTTTCAAGATTATTTATAATAGTTGAATATTCTGACTGAGTTATTGGTAATGATAAACCACTATCTAGTAACATACTAAATTGTTCATCGATTGGAATATACTCAAATGTAATTGCAATCCTACCAAAACCAGAGTGATTCAGGGATAGTCTGCCTTTTTCATTTAATAGATTAAATTGAGATCCATCTAAGAAAAGTGTATTGTTTCTTTTACTAACTGTCTCCCATCCGTCAATTTCAAGTAAGTTCCACATTGTGAATGGTCGATGTGAGTCTTCATTAACTTCCGGATTCAGATCATCTTCCATATAAAGAAAGAGGTGTGAATCTTTATAAAATGAAAGAGAATGAAACAAGGAATTTTTAGAATATGAATAGTCTAAATCGTTATCTTTCATAGAATAACCAAATTGATTCTCATCATAAAAATTACTATAGAAAAAACGTTCTGTTGTTTGATAGCTATAATACTCATATGTAATGTTAGGGTTACTAAATTGATTATTAAAATATGATTCAAAATAATGATTCTCATAATAGAAACTTCTGTTGCGAAAAGTAATATGATCGCTCGAATCATACTGTGTTAAATCATATTCTATATGGAGATCATCATCAATATACTTAACTGCAACATCGACATAATTGTAACGATTAGATCCCCCTCTATCACTATCATCAAACATTAACCAAAATATTGACATATTGATGACATCGTCATCAATACTATACATAGCCTTAGCTTGTTCATCATAATTGATGCAGTATTCATCTTCCTTAAAATCATCACATTCGCGAATTACCTTTTCCAAATGGGCAAATGCAGAATAGAAGTTTAAGTTTAAAAATGGTGAATTATACGTATCTTGTTCTTCATCATAATATATGAAGCTGTCTTTAGTATACAAGTCACTGTACATAATCTGTAGATTGTTGCCTGTACTCTCATCGTACTTTAATTTTGTTCGTTTCAATATACCTGTTAGAGTGTCAGATATTTCGCGTTTAACACTAGTTTCGTCTGTTTCTTCACATCCTGTCATGGAAAGTAACGATAGGACTATCAGTAATAATAAATACACTTTTTTCATAGCAACACCCCCCCTATTCTTCCTGATGTCTTTCAATGAAATTTATCAATGTAGATAAATCAATTTTCTGATCAAAAAATTTCATAATTAGATCAATATTAGATTCGCTATCACCACTGAAACCATAACTCGATACAACATCGTCAATAAGTTCATCAATATTTTCATTTATATAACTATACTTTTCAAGAGTTAAATTACTAGATAAATTATGATCATCGAAAATTGAAAATTGATTTTGTAAAGATGCACTTTGGAATTCAATAAACAAACCCCTGTAGTCATTATATTGTCGACCTG
>JBFFKS010000269.1:0-2612 GCA_041555275.1 Xianfuyuplasma sp.
AATCTTTAAATGGATAAACAATCGTAAAGCGGGAACACCAGGATATATTATGATTAACAAAGTAACTGCTGAGACCACTTTAGTAAATTTAAGAGAAACAACAGGAGAAGGAATGATTTATACACCAAGTGCATACTTTGATTATGATATTCAACGTTATGCATATATGAATGGAATGAATAAGTATAAACATGAAGCAACATTCTTTGAAATAAACGAAACAGGTACACCGTACTATGTTTTACAATATTCTTTACCAACAATCTTTATAAATGGAGGACGAGATATCGCGAAAATAGCAGTTGTGAATGCTATTACAGGTTCTATCAAAATCTATGATCCAGACGAAGTACCACAATGGATTGAAAGTGTTTATCCTCCAGGTTTATTGTTAACTCAATTAAATTACTGGGGTGAATTACAAGATGGTTGGATTAATAGTATTTTTGGCCAAAAAGGTGTCTTGCAATCATCAAACGGAAAAAGAACTATTATGAATGATGGAGAATTATTCTATTTCACTGGTTTAACAAGTGCTGGTAGTGATGAATCAACCATCGGATTTGTATATATGAACACAAGAACCAAAGCAACAACGCTATTTAGCTTTCCAGGAGCAACCGAACAAGCAGCAATGAACAAAGTACTAACATTACTTCCACAAAACAATATCTCAACTTCATTCCCAATCCCAATAAATGTCTTAGAAACACCAACATACTTTATTGCGATTAAAGGAGAAGATGGTCGTATCTTACGTCATGTATTCATGAATGTGCAGGAACTAGAGGTTTATGGAATTTCTGATAAAAAAATTAAAGCTCATACCGATTATTTGCTAAGTTTAAGTTCAACTACACAAAATGAACTGGAACAAGTAACAGGAGAGATTACTGATATTACAAGCTATGTTTCTGAAGGAAACACAATTTACTGGGTCGAACTAGATAATGAAGAAATATATTTACTAAATGTTTCCACAGTCGAAATAGTAGAGATGATGTATTTTGTAAGTAAAGATTTTGGAGAAAATATTACCTTTAAGGTTCAAGACAATACAGTTATAGAAATTGTAATTGTAGAATAGGATATTATATGGAAAAAATATATATCAAAGAGGATATTGTTTTATATCAATTTCCTCAAACAGAACAACACTTTTTAGGGCAAAACATTTTTGTGATTTATGACAAAGATGATTGTGTACTTATTGATTGTGGGTATCCTGAACATATGAAAGAAGTAAAAAAAGAACTTGAAGGAAAGAATATCAAGTATGTAATAGCTACACATTTTCATCCTGATCATATTTATGGTATTAGTGAGATAGGAAAACAAAACTTAGTGGGAAGTTTTCGAGTAAATGAGACTTTAGAGATTTTTGATCATGTTGGAAATGAATTATACACTCCAAATGTACTAGTTCGAGATAAAAAAACCATAAAATTTGGTAAATATAACATTATGTTAACCACTAATCCAGGTCACTCTAATTGTGGAATGTTAATAGAGATTGATAATTTACTATTTGTTGGCGATGAAATTATCACATTAAATGATGGACAGCCTGCAATTCCCTATGTGGCAGAAACAATCACCCAACATATCAATGCTTTGGCATATATCTCATCGATTTGTGCTGGCAAAGTAATCTGTCCTTCACACGGAAAGGTAATAACAGATAAAAATGTTATTAAACGAGAAATTAAAACAAGAATTGCTTACCTAAAATTTGCTCGAGATGAAAAAAAAGAACTTTCTGTTTTTGAAGATGAGTATAATGTTGATTATTATGGAAAAAGATGGCATGCACTAAATATAAAGCGAGACTAATATATTACAATTAAAAAATGTTTAGACAAGAATTAGATACTACTTTACAAGCGATAATGAATGTGTTAATATAACGGTAAATACAACGAAATGGAAGAGTAAATTACACGATTCTTATAGAGAGTTAGCATTTGGTGGAAGCTAATAGATAGTATAATTGAAGGTAGCCAGGGAGTAGCTATAATGAAATTAATAGTAATTATAGACGTCAGTTCGCGTTAAGAATTCGAGTGCTTAGAGAAATCTAGGAACTAAGGTGGTACCACGGATTTTTAGAGTTCGTCCTTATTTTAGGACGGACTTTTTTTATTACAAAAGGAGGAAAAAATATGAAAGAATTAGAAAAGAAATACAATCACTTAACGATCGAGAAAGATAAGTATGATTTTTGGCTTAAAGGTGGCTACTTTAAAAGTGGTGATTTAAGTAAGAAACCATTTACAATTGTGATTCCTCCCCCTAACGTCACCGGTAAACTTCATTTAGGACATGCATGGGATAATACGCTTCAAGATCTGATTATTAGAAGAAAAAGAATGCAAGGTTACGATGCACTATATCTTCCTGGTATGGATCACGCTGGTATCGCTACACAAGCCAAAGTTGATGCGAAGTTGAAAGAACAAGGTATCTCAAGATTCGACCTTGGAAGAGAGAAATTTGTACAAGAAACCTGGAAAGTAAAAGATGAGCACCATAGCATTATAATAAGTCAGTTAAAAAAAATCGGCGCTTCTTGTGATTGGAATAGAGAACGCTTTACTTTAGATGATGGATTG
>JBFFKS010000270.1:0-2602 GCA_041555275.1 Xianfuyuplasma sp.
AATAGTGATAATAACTATATTGGTGATTTCCAAGGAATTATTGATAATTTACCATACCTAAAATCACTAGGAATTGGTGGATTATGGTTGATGCCAATTATGGTTTCGGAAAGTGATCATGGTTATGATACAGATGATTACTATAATGTAAATCCTGACTACGGAACCATGGATGATTTTAAAGAATTAGTAAATACTGCTGAAGCGATGGGGATTGACATCATTATCGATTTAGTTATCAATCATATGGGGGCTAGAAATGATATCTTCCAAGATGTTTTAAGAAAAGGAACCTTAAGTGATTATTATGACTGGTTTACTTGGATAACCGAAGATGATCCACGATATGGTAATTCTGGAGAATGGGGACAACAAATTTGGTATAACCCTGCAAGTCGTACATGGTTAACAGACTATGCATTCACTCCTCATTCATCATTAAATGATAAATATTATTGTGGCACATTCAGTGACTGGATGCCAGATCTAAATATCACAAATCCTGATGTAGTTGATTATATTAATGAGGTTGGAAAATGGTGGCTAACTGAAACAGGAATCGCTGGATTTAGAATGGATGCTGTATCCCATTTATATGGCCAAAGTGAATTTCTAGGAATTAACGATAGAAGACAAGCAAACATTGCTTTCTTAACCGCTTTTCACGATGAGTTAGAGTCCGTTGATCCTGATGTGTTCGTCGTTGTGGAAGCATGGGAAAGTTATCAATCATATACGCAATTCGTTGCATCTGATGTAAGTTCTTTTAACTTCCAAGCAGGTTACTGGATCAGAGATGCGGTAAATGGTAGTCTTGATAATTTTGGGACAACAATAAATTATGTTTACACAGAATATAAAAAGTACGATCCGAATTACATTGATACTCCATTCCTTACAAATCACGATCAAACTAGAATAGCAAAAGAACTGAGTGACCCTTTAAAAACAAGATTAGCTGGAGAAATCCTCCTAACATTACCTGGTTCTCCTTTCCTTTATTATGGTGAGGAAATAGGAATGTTGGGTGAACGCACCAATATGCCTTGGGGCGATTATTACGATGGTCTTAGTGTTAACTTTGTCGACAAGGATATTGATACGGTAACAGAGCAATTGGCAGATCCTGATTCTCAATTAAATAGTTACATCGACATTGCAAATGCGAGAAATAGTAGTTTGGCATTGTCCTATGGAGACTATCTCCCATATACCAATTCTTCTCTAGATGGATACTACAGAATCTTTGAAAATGGCGTGGATAAAGAACTTGTGATCGTATTAATTAATAATAGTACAATCACAACAAACCCAATTCCTGAAGAATTTACGAGTTATGAAATATTATATAGTAGTTATGACAATAACTATGGCGGTATCTCGCCAAAAGGAATGATTGTTTTAAGACTTCCTTTCACTTTAAAAGATACTTTAATCAATTAAAAATGGTAAGCTCGCGCTTACCATTTTTTTTATTCGCCTGTAATACCCGATTTATCAATACTTTCAATAAAGTACCTTTGAATAATACCATACATAACCACAAGTGGAACAATTGACAATAAAGTTCCAGCAAATGCTTTCGATTCAGTGAAATCAACATTGACAGCATCACCGGATGTGAAATCAGCAAATCTGCCCCATTCATCAGTTAATCCACGTAATAACATCGGTATTGTCTTAACATTTCCTTCTAAATAGAAATTTGATAGGAATACTTCATTCCAGTTCACCGCAAAACCATATGTAAATGCGATTACAAATGCAGGTACTGCCATCGGTAATGCAATTCTAATGAAGATATCAAATGAAGTAGCACCATCAAGATATGCGGACTCTTCAATCTGTTTGGGAATCAATCTAAAGAATTGGAAGAATATCAAAATAAAGAATGTAGCTTGAACTCCTTGTCCTAATAAAGATGGAATCCATAAACTAAACATTGTTCCTTTAATACCTAATTCATTATAGATTTGTCCTCGTGGAATAAATAGTAATGTTTTTGGCAAAATATAAATTAAAATTAACATTGCAAAGACAAAACCTTTTCCTTTGAACTTAAATCTAGCTAAACCGTATCCAACTAGTGCACTACTAATTACAGTCGCTATCGTTGATGTACCAGCAACGTAAAAGCTATCTACATACCCTAGTGGTAAGAAAAATAATACTAGTACGCCAATAGAACTTATAATCCATAATTTACTCTTATCTTCGGCAAATAGTCTACCAAAAATAGAAACTGTCGGAATAATAGATAAGAATACAAACAGTTTTAGTAACTCTGTTAGGACTTCTGTTGTTAATGGTTCTTTATCACTAAATGCTTCACCTAAAGCTCCATCACCAATCATTTTAAAAACATCAATTACGCGTCCGATATACAATTGATTCATTGATAATGCTCGTAATCCAAACTGATAATTTTGATAGAAGATACGAGAAGGTATCCACAAAATTGTACTGTCTACTAAATCAGTATTACTCATTAAACTAATCATAAACATATAAAATATTGGATACAAGAAAACAAATGCAAATGTAATACTTAGAAAATAAATTGCTATTTTAAATAATAACCCATGATGATTTGTGTTTCCAA
>JBFFKS010000271.1:0-2594 GCA_041555275.1 Xianfuyuplasma sp.
GACTTACGTGAAGAGAATGGCATGTTTATTTTAAAAAGGGGGTTAAGAAATGAAAAAAATTTCGCTTCTATTGTTTTTACTAATTTTATTATTAAGCGGTTGCACTCCAAGAATATATACAGTTTCATTTGAATCAAATGGTGGTACATTTATAGAAAGTGTAACTAGAGAAGAAGGACAAGTTTTAACACAACCTGAAATTCCTTTAAGAGAGGGATATGAATTTAAAGGTTGGTATAAAGATAGTCTTCTCAATGAAACATACGATTTCACAACTGAAGTAACTAGTGATTTAGAGTTGTATAGTAAGTGGCAACAAATTTCGTACGAATTGGTTCAATATTTAGGATATGAAAACAATACAGAATCATTATATTTTACTTTTGAGGAAAACCTTTCTATCACTGATCCAACACGAGAGGGTTATGAATTTATAGGCTGGTATCTTGAAGACACTTTTGAAACTGAATTTGGTTATACAACTATGCCAAGTAGTGATATTGACATTTACGCAAAATGGGAAATTGGCACTTTCGAAGCAAATATTCATTTATTAGGAACTGATAATTACACATTAGATTTTGAATATAATGAAACTTTGACAATAATTATATCAGTGCCTGAAGGGTATGAGCTAGAAGGCCTATATCAGGACGAAGATTACCTTGTACCTTTTACAACGACAAATATGCCCGGTAATGATATAGATATCTATGTGAATCTACAATTAATTGATTGTGAAGATGGAGAAGTTTTACTCGGTGGTGAGTGTGTGGTTGTAAACGATTCAGCTGGAAGAATAGATGTATTAGCATGGACTGGGACAGGAACATACTATGAAGATATGGGACACATGAATTTAACTGCGGATGATTTTGTTTCATCAGTGGAAGCATCATTTTATGCAGTGGCGAAATCATTTAATGAAATGTATCCCGATGTGACTATAAACTTCTTGGCATTAGTCGGTGGACCTACTGATGGTGGAAGAAACTGGGATCAAGAACTTCAAAATTATCGAAACCTATTTGACTTCCATCCAAGCATCTGGTGGTCCAATAACTTATCAGGAGATGTCAAAAAAGGGATAGTAGCTGATTTATCAAGATTTGAATCTGATCCTTTGTATCAATCCCTAAATCCTTCGATAATGAGTACAATGAATTATTACGGATTTCAAGCTGGATTGCCACAATACATCATACCATGGGGTATTTATGTAAATAAGAGTTTGGCTGATAATCTGAACCTAGATGTGCCAGATTTTGATTGGACTATTGATGAATATACAGATTTTATTGGCAATAGCGAAGAAAATGTTTTTTATGGTTCAATGGATACTCCGCTTAGAATTATTGAAACTGGAACTAATGATATTACGAAACAAATGTTGTATCGTACCAGTATGGAGGATTATGTGAATCTTAATAGTGATGAAGTACGTTCATTAATTCCTTATATTCAAGAGTGGTACCAACATTCAGTATGGGGTGGAAATGCAAGTGATTCTTTTATGGGTGATCATTGGTGGTGGAGTTATAAATTCTTCATCGAAAACAAATTATTAACTTTAGAAGGCGACCCATGGATGCTTGGAGATTGTGCATCTCCAGACACAAGTTGGTCTATGAGATGTAAATCAGATAATTGGGATATCTATCCACGTCCATCAACAGATTTTGTTGACAACACAATTGGGATAGTATTGGATCCAATGGTAGTATATAATTTTTGTTTAGATGATGGCGATTTACGATGTACTGATGAGGAAGAGGCGAAAATTGCTTTATCATACAGCTTCGCATCATTTTATATTGCTGATACAAGTGCATGGCAAGCACGCGCTGATATGCAATTTAGAAATGTTGAAAGTGGTGGCTTAGCAGAGGCTTTAGGAGATAGTTTTCCTGTAACAACTGGTTCTGCATTTGATGAGCAAATGGAAATTTGGTATTCCACTTCAAGACATCAAAGATTTAGTGATGCAACATTGATGCCTGGATTCCAAGAGGTTGTGAGAATCTATCAAAACGGACAATTTTGGGATGTTTCAGACAAGGCATATCCATATTACCACTCCAGCGAAGGACAATCTGTTTTTAATTTATATGAGTGGAAAAGTTATTGGAACCCAGCAGTTAATGGTGGGGTAGAAAGAGATGATATAAACTACACGGATACAATTTTGAGTAATCTCTCAACATGGAATGATGCATCAAATGAACACTTTCAATTAGCATTTGAACAATTACAAAATGCATTAAAGATGTTTTACGGATTTACAAATCAAGATTTTGAATAGAAAGCCAATAACGGCTTTTTATTTTTCTTTTAATTATCTCCATACTGAAACATAGAAGAATTAGTTTACATATGGTATAATATAATGAATTAATTACTTTTTAACAGACAGATTCATATTGCCTGGGGGTTTTTTATGAAGACAAAGCGTGTTATTAGTGAACAAGATTCGAGAAAATTTTTTAAGACCACGATCAATTCAATTGAAGATGCCATGGGAATTGGCTTATTTGATATTGCAAAAAATCAAATAGTTTTTGATTTTAATGCAGTTTTATTATTGCGTTTTAATA
>JBFFKS010000272.1:0-2587 GCA_041555275.1 Xianfuyuplasma sp.
AATGAGGTTTTATCAGACTTCTCTTGATTATTCATCCAATGCATGATTTCAAGATTGTTTAATGATTCATCTCCACCTTTTGAGATTGGTAATATATGATCTATTGTCCATCCATAATGATAAGCTTTCTTACCAGGTTGTCTTCTCTTAGTCTTGGTGTCACCATAATCTTCTTTATATATCATGTCTCCAAAGCAATCAGATACTAAAACCTCATCACCATAGATTGCATTCCATAGTTCAAAGGCAAAATTTCTTGATATCTTCACTTCTAATTATCCTCCTTCAATAAGAAATAGAGTGTTGAGCTTTTTTGTAAAGAGTTATTACTATCTTTTACATGTTCCCATAATTCATCCTCCGTCTTCGCAAGGCTGTGAGGTTCAATAAAAGTAATAAAATCTGATTCTTTACCGTCATAAGTTAATGCAAACCTCAGTGCGCTTGATGTTTTCTGTTTTTTACTCATAGTGCGACTATTATATAGAACATGTTCTAAATTACAACTATTGTAGTATAACTCAAAAGGAACTAATGAACTACCTATTTGAATTTCATTAGTTGCTCTTAATAGGTTAATTGAGTTACGCTTATTAAGATTTCTAGCTTTTATACTAGGTACATTGGTACATTCAATTGTAGATTCTTTATAACAGATTCTCCCATTAGATACATGAACTATTTTTGAGTCATCAATATAACAACCATCTAAATCTGATACTTGAACTATCTTAGCTAAGTCAGTAGTCAAAAAGCCATTAACACTTAATGTTTCATGGCATTTTTGGGTAATCTTACTTATTGGGTCCAACGAGGTTAATATATCTCCATCATAAACAACAATCTCTATAGAATCTTTTTCTTGAAGTAATACTTTCAAAATACCTTCAAGAGCATTTTTCTCACTAATCCCTTCCACAATAATGAATACAATTTTCTTACTCATTACACATCGCAGCCTTTACAAATGCTATTCTCATCTTATATTGATCGGTTTCATTATATACTTCTTCATTTTGCCCACCTAAACGAATAGTTCTAAAGTACATACTTCTTAAGTTATTGTTAGGTTTTACCCCAGTAAACTGGATATATCTATGTTCAGGATTTGATGTGGCAAACCATATGTCGGCAGGTTGAAGAATCTCAAGAGGTCTTAGATTGTGAGATGTGAACAGAAGTTGTCCTTTTCCACCTTCTTCAAGTACTTGTAATAACTCACCTATGAGATATTCATAAATACCGCTATCTAATTCGTCTATTACTAGAAAAACATTCTCATAATTGTACATATGAATTAAGCACGAAGTAATACTAATGATTTTCTTGATACCATCAGATTCAAGTACAAGCGGGAAGGGTAAATCATCTCTAATTGCCATCAACTCAAACTGGTAAAGCTTATCACCAAAAGGAGTTGAACTCTCTTTATTAATTTTTATATCTATTTTAAAACCAGGGATCAAAGTAGTTATTATTGTGTTTATATTATCTATTCCTTGTTTAATTGCCTTCATTAAGTTCCCATTACATTGGTTTATACCAATTGAAAAATGGTTATCAACATAATTTTCTTCACCTAAATCATCAGTAAAACTCAATCCTATTGGCATCAAAATATTAGAAATCAAGTTTGCACTTCTTGTATTTTCTATAACAAAGAAATTTCTCTGTACATATTTAGGAACGATTGAAATAATGAGTTTAAAATACTCGTCCTTAAGATTTGCAAGTATTGTGCTATTAAAGTCCTTGTCAAAGAAAAATGACGTTTTAACTTTTTCTCTGTTGTATTTTCTCTGAGTTAGATACTCCATCATTTTTTCTTTTGTAGTTACACCAAAATCATTATGTCTAGCTGCAGGAGCAAATATTTTATTATCAAAAAAAGTCTCATCATTTACTGTGACAGTTGATTTAGCATCTTCAGACTTATATGAAATTTTTTCTTCAAACCCACCCATTTTGTTATACTTAAAATAGTAATTTACATTGATAGGTTTATCATCTCTGTAAAAATCAAATTCGAAGTTTATGCTATAAAATAGTTTACTCACTTGCATTAAAGGAGAGAATCTAACAAATGATTGCCCAGCAAATAATGATTGAATAATTCTCGTAGCATTCACAACAGCAGTTTTACCTGAACCGTTTTGTCCATATAGACCAACAATATTACTTATGATGTCATTATCCTCAGAATATGCAGGAAATTGAATAATTCCATTTGTAACATTCTTAATGTTTTGAATTTGTATACTTCTAACTCTAATTAATTCTTTCATAATTATCACCTATCTAAATTTTAACATAAATATACATAAAAACAAGATATACTGTAACATTTTGTTACGATAATGTCAATATTTACAAGTGCAATGAGAACATTTTTTGAGATTTCACTCTTTTTCGAGCGAAAATTTTTGTAGATCGTTGCAATTAGATAGTTAAAATAGTGAGTAAAACTTATACTCTTTTTTTTAGTTTGTCAATAAATCAAAGAAAAACGCTATTTCATGAAGAAACAGCGTTATACCAAAAAACAAACTTTACCTGAAGCCGATCCTGTTATACTTATCTAGTTCAG
>JBFFKS010000273.1:0-2586 GCA_041555275.1 Xianfuyuplasma sp.
CATTGTATCACCTCTTTTTATAGTAGTTATCTTTTAATAACTCTACAAAGCATATAAACGTTAAAGGCCGTTTTTGTTTTTTCCTCACTTGTTTATATACTCTATACATTTATTAAATAGTTTATATATACTATATATTATAATATTTCAGTAATAACAATAGTTTCATATTTCATTGATATAGTGTGTTCTTTGTTACCATTCTTTTTGATAATCGTTTCTAATGGATATAGACCGCTTTTAAAGTCAAAACCTAATCTTTTATTAATACTTGCTTTAGTTTGGTATAATGTTTGATAACTTACTTTTTTTGTTTGGTTTCTAATTTCTTTATAAATATAATGCTTTTTAGTAACGTCTACAACTCTAGGATCTTTTTTCACTTTAAATACTCCTTTATAGTTTTATAGTCTTTATTATATATGTATATACTATCTTATTGTATATAATATGTTCTATTATTTATGTCTTTTATTCTCTATTAGTATTATAATTATTTTATTCTTTTATACTCTTTATATAATACTATAATATATATATAGGTTTTTGTGGATTTTTTATCACACACTAACACACTTATTAATCATTATGTATAATAGAAACATTTTTTAATACTTTATTAAAATAGTCTTTTGTAAAGTGCGCTTTTCCTCTTTTGTCTAATAGTGTTATATGTTCTTTGTCTTTTGATACCACATAAGCTGTAATGTTTATAGGACCTTGTAAACCTGGAATATCATAATTAATGTAATGTTCTGGTGTTGCTATATCATAGTTAGTCATTTTTTCACTCTCCTTTGTATATATTAGTTAAAGATTCTATTATTTCACTTATAAAGTTATACTCTCCATAACTTGATATTATATTCATTGTTGCAAGTTCTATCACTATTTCTTCACTACCGATAATTAAGTAAATTTCTTCCTCATTCTCTTTATACTGTTCTTTATACTCATTAATGTATATTAGTTTTGCTAATGCTCTTAAATGGTTTAACACCTCTTGTGAATATTGCTCTTGATTATCCTTTTCTAATGTCTCATAGTATTGAATATCTTTATTGTCTTTCATTGTTTCTACTCCTTTGTGCCTTGTAAGATCTTGGCATATTATTTTATATATACTTATATTATCACACTATAATAGGATAGTCAATACCTTTTAACATTCTTTTTTATATATATATAATATAGAAAGCACGCTCTTATATGTTCTTATTCTTTGTGGTTGCTTGCCTTTAAACCTTATAACAATGCTATTATCTATCATTTTATAGTCCCCCCCTAAGGGTTTTTGTCTCTTATAGGGCGAAAGGGTGTATGGGAATAAACACTCGCACAAACACACACACACGCAGTTGACAAATAAGGATAAGGGGTATATAATAGGGGTATGAATTAGAGAAATAAAATAAGGAGAGAGAAAATGATTTATATAGTTAGTTTTTTGTTGGGGTTACACTTAGCAGGAGCAATAGGTGGATTTATAGTATTGGTACAGGTTAGGACTTCTCATAAGGTGAAGTGGATTTTGTATATATTGAGTTGGGTTCTAATTTGGGAATTGGTGTTACCGATTAGTCTTGCTTATTCAGAACGTAAGCGAAAAAGAAATTCGTTTAGTAATAAGACAGATGATGAGAAGATAGCGTATTATGAGCAAAAAATTCAAGATTGTAATGAGAGGTTGTATTCTAAGCTTGAAGCGTTTGATAAGTTGGAAGAATCTATTGAAGAAAATTATGGAGTAGTAGCACCAAAAGAGAGATGGATAACAGGAATTGAAAAGTGGTATGCAGAAGAAGTAGTTGAGTATTGTAATCTGATAAAAGAATTGAAGGAGAAAAAAAATGAAAAAGATAGTTAGTTTAGTATTGGTAATGATGGTAGCATTTGCATTAACAGGTTGTGTATCAACACAAGATTTTGATGAGTTAAGTGAAGAAGTAATAAATTTGAGATTAGATTTGATTAAAATGGAAAACGAAGTTGAGTTATCTTTTGAAGAAGTAGATGAAATGGAATATGGAATTAGAAGTGATATATCATTTTTGAGACAATGGTTAGTAGATCAATATTCTAATGAAGAAATTGATGAAAGATTTGAAGATTTATTAATTTTATTACAAGAGTTAGAAGAAAGTGATGATTGGATCATTGATTTATTATATGCAAGTTATGTAGAGTATGATGAAGAAAATAATCTCTTAGTAAGCGATTGTGAAATTATAGAAGGAATCAAACGTTGTACCGTATTAGTTGACTTAAATGAATTAGGGAGTGACTAAATGAAAAAACTAATATTAATAATTAGCGTAATGCTAATAGCACTTACATTAAGTGGGTGTAACGATAACACAAATAGAGTAGTTAAATTAGCAAGTGGTGAAATGGAACACGAAACATATCTAACAAAAGAAGAAGTAGATGAGTTGTTAGAGGAACAAGCAAGAGAATTAGAAGATGTATTTTTAGAATTTCTTGTTATTTATGAAGAAGAAAATGGTAATCTATATTCACAATGTCACGAAGCTAGTGGTTGGGAAGAATGTTATATTGAATTAGACTATCAATCACAAATAACAA
>JBFFKS010000274.1:0-2577 GCA_041555275.1 Xianfuyuplasma sp.
GAGTGAGAAATAGACACTAAGCGCTAAAATGTCAATTACCATTGTAACAAACGGTCCACTTGCAATTGCTGGATCTATTTTAAATGAATTAATTATAATTGGAATTAAGGCACCTGATAGCGTCGCTACCGTTAAACTAACTAATATTGACAAACTAACTACTTCAGTTATTTTAAACGCTTCAGGAGTATTTGAAAGAAGTAAAAACCCTAAAGTTACAGCAAATAAAATAATCCCTATTATTAAACCATTTAACAATCCTGTCCCAACTTCACGAATAAGGTGTTTACTTATTTGTGATTTACTAGCAAACTCATCATTATTAAGTCCTCTAACAGTTACTGCTAAAGACTGGGTACCCGTATTACCTGCCATCCCTAATATCATTGGCATAAACAATGCAATAGTAGGTATTGCTGCTAAAGTGTCTTCAAACTGAGCAATAATCGTCGAAGTGAGAAAACCTAACACAGTAAGAACTAATAACCATGGAAGGCGTTTTTTTGCACTCATCCAAATCGTTTCTGTTTCACTATCAATATCAACATCACTAATCGCTGCTAATCTTGAATAATCTTCTGTTGCCTCTTCATCGATTACATCAATGATGTCATCGATGGTAATAATACCTAACATACGATTTAGTGAATCTACGACTGGTAAAGATGTAAAATCATAATCTTTGAATATATCAGCTACATCTTCTTGATCAAGTGATGCTCTTACAGATATAACACGTTGATTCATTATATCTCTTATTACTTGTCCTTTTCTTGCGAGAATCATCTCTCTTAAAGATAATGTTCCTTTTAATATGTTTTTTGTATCAGTAACATAAATCGTACTTATCGTCTCAGCATCAACCGCTTGATCAATTAGTTTTTTCATAGCTTTTTCGACTGTATCCTGAGCATTTATTTCGACATACTCAGTTGTCATTATTGATCCTGCAGTATCTTCTTTGTATTGTAGTAAAGCTTTAATTTTATCTTGATGCTCTTTATCCATTAATTTCAAGTATCCTGCACGTTCTTCGGGAGCCATTTCCTGCATAACATCAACGGCATCATCAATATCTAGATCTTGAATAATATTAACAATATTACGTGGTGTCATTTCTTCAAACAACCTCAGGATATCTTCAAAATCTAAGAAACTAAGAATTAAACTAATATCAATATTTTGAAAAATATCAATAAACTTAGCACGTTCATTATCATCAAAAAGTTGAATTGCCTCACTAACTTCGTAAGGGTGAAATTCTAGGATTTTCTCACGAATAACCTTCTCATCTTCTAGTTCTAAGATTTTCTTAATTTCATCTACATATGAATTATTCATATTATTCACCTCCAAATTTCCCCTTTAATTCTATCATATATGGTATTTATATTCTATCTTTTTAAGATTTTTATGGATAACCTTACAAAAAGTAAGAACAAACGTTCTATGTTGAATTTATTTATTGAAAGTTCTTTACTAAACCGCTATAATGAATAAATGAAAGAAGGTGTTAGAATGGAAAAAATTTATGAGGCGATAATAGAAATTCCTATGGGTACAAAAAACAAATATGAGATTGATAAAGTTCATAACCGAATTAAACTTGATAGAGTTCTATATTCTCCGATGACCTATCCAGCGGAATATGGATACATTGAAGAAACACTTGCAAAAGATAATGATCCACTCGATATATTGGTTTTAGCTAGTAGTAAAACATTCCCTGGTTGTGTTGTAGATGCTAGGATTGTAGGTTTTCTAGATATGATGGATAACGGTGAAAAAGACGAAAAGATCATTGGTGTTGTAGACAGCGATCCAAGATTTTCTCATGTAATGGATGTTACTGATATCCAACAGCACACTCTTCGTGAAATCAAACATTTTTTCAAGACATATAAAGACTTACAACAAAACAAAAAAGTGGATGTTTTTGAGTTTCATGATAAAATTGATGCATTAGAATTGATTGAAGAGTGTAAAAAGCGTTATATTAATAACGGAAAGAAATAAAATATTTAGGAGAATTTAAATGGCAAACGTTGTAAAAGTGACTTTTGGTGACAGTACCGAAGGTGTATTAGAAACACAAAATTATAAAACTGAATTAAGTTACACAGGTAAAGGTATTGCACCATACGAAGCCTTCTTAGGAGGATTTGCTTCATGTTTACATGCTACTTTCAGAGGAATAATGTATAAAAGAAAAATTACATATTCACAAGTAGAATATGATGTAGTAGCACATAAGCGTGAAGAAGTACCAACTATAATAAATAAATTGGTTACTAACATAACGATTTATGGAGTAGATGAGAAAAAACATAAAGTAGCACTAAAATCAATGGATCAAGCTGAAAAATACTGTAGTATTAGTGCGACAATAAGCAAACTTGGTGCAGAAATGATTTTCAATATCGAATTTAAATAGGACTTTCAAAGTCCTTTTTATTTTGTCAAAAATAAAAAAAGTTTATTTCACTTAGAAATAAACTTTTAAATTACAATATGGAGCAGGTGATGAGAATCGAACTCACACAATCAGCTTGGAAGGCTGAGGTTCTACCATTAAAC
>JBFFKS010000275.1:0-2560 GCA_041555275.1 Xianfuyuplasma sp.
AAGGATTCCAACTGCACCTTTTGGTGATATTTCTGAAGCGCAACATAATGCTTGAAATACTTGATCGTGAATACTTGGAATAATAATATCATTGATAAGTGATTTCCCTGCTACTGTAGCACCAACTTCTATTGAACTTTTCACTGCAGAAACTGTACCTCTTACCATAACAATATATTTACCTGGACAAGCCGCATAAGCCGCAACCAATTTAACGTTTGCAGTTTTAAGGATTGCGTCACCCGCTTCTATACCTCTTGCGATACTATTTAGTTCAATCATACCTAATGCTTCCATATAATCAATCCTCCTTAAGCTTGTACTTCTATATATTTTTCGGTAATGTTAATAACTTTGCCGTGAATACTTGAATGAACATTGGCCCCAAGTTTATCATAACATGTAGCAATCAAAGTTCCTCTTGAAACAGTATCACCAATGCTGACAGTCGGTGTTGCTGGAACACCTATGTGTTGTTTTAATAATATTTTTACGTTGTTTGCTTGATACACTTTGTGATTGAGTGGTGCAGGTACGTTGTATTCGTGAAGATCTAGTCTAGCAATAAGTCTTTTTGTTGGGACTTTTTTATTTTCACGAAGGGTATCAACTTCATATGGGACTATTTTTTCTGTTCTAGCACCCATTTTGAGTAAACTTTGTTTTACCATGTTGGTGATTTTTCCTGGATCTAAATCCATTGGGCAGGCATATAAACTACATAATGCACAATCACAGCATGATACAACAGAAGATAGTACACCTAAGGCGTTAGGATCCTCGTTTGCGAGTCCCCTCATTACTTTGTGTGGTTCTGTATTTTTACCTATGATGAACCTTGGGCACATATCTGTGCAGTAACTACATTGACAACAAATTGCTTTTGTTAGTTTTAAATCTAGTTCTGTTTTACGTGTTTTTTTTACGATGAGACTATGTTCTTTTGGTAAGAGTATAATTCCACCTGTTACTTTTGAAACAGGTGTGTTTAAATCTTCTTCCACATAACCCATCATTGGACCACCGACAATTAATCTGTAGTTTTCTAAATCACTTGGTGCATCACATTCTTTTAATAATTCTTTGAATGTAACACCAACTGGTGAAATAAATGTTTGTGGTTTTTTAACAGAACCAGCAACGGTAATCACTCTTTCTGTTACAGGTTCGTTTCTGGCGATATGGATTGCGGTTGCAACATTGATGACTACAACTCCTACATCTAATGGTAGTCCCATTAGTGGTACAACTTTTTTGGTTACTTCATATACCAGTTGTTGTTCATCCCCTGCTGGGTAAAAATCTTCTATTATTTTCAGTTCAATTGCATTTTCATTTTGAACGAGATTTTGTAGTTTTGCAATTGCTTTTTTGTATTTATTTTTTAATCCGATGACACCTTTTTGTGCACCTGTTTGTTCCATTGCTATTTTTAATCCTGCGATTACTTCATCACTATAAATTTCCATTAGTTGTTGATCTACTTTTAACAATGGCTCACATTCTGCGCCATTTATAATAACAAGTTCACATGTGCTTTTTAATTTAACATGAGTCGGGAAACCAGCTCCACCAGCTCCTACGATTCCTGCATCTTTTATTCTTTGGATGTAGTCTTGTGACATATTATCAACTCCTAATCATTGGTGATTTATACAATTCTAAATCCACCAGATAATGTACATCTTCTAATTCTTGTAAAACTTCTTGCTGATGTTAATCCTTCTCCTGTTGGTGTAGCGATTGTTAGAGTAGTAAATCCTTCTCCTTCAATACCTAATCCCGCAAAAGATGGAGCGTTTTTGACAAAGATTGATGTATCCAAAGCACGAGCTGCTTTTGTTAAATTAGTGACGTTTTCTGAATGCATGATTGCTGTATGATGATATCCTTTTTCAGCAATTACTGCTTTTTCGATTGCTTCATCTATTGAATATACACGGACCATTCCGAAGACGGGCATTAACATTTCAGTATTTACAAATGGATGTGTTTCTGGCACTTCCGCAATGATCAATTTCACGTCACCATGAACTGGTATGTTACATTTACGTAATATTTCTGAAGCATATCTTCCAACATAATTTCTGTTTACAACGGTTTCCCCGTTTTTATTTGTTGTAAATACTTCTTTTGTAACGATATCAATTTCGTGTCGTTTTAATTCATATGCGCCATTTCTAACCATTTCACTTCGTAATTCGTTAAATACACTGTTTAAAACAAATGCCTCTTTCTCTGCAATACATAGGACATTATTGTCAAAGCCTGCACCTCTAACGATATCATTTGCAGCTTTCGGAATATTGGCTGTTTCATCTACAATAACTGGTGGATTACCCGGTCCAGCTGCGATTACTTTTTTACCGCTTTTCATTGCAATTTCCACAACGGCTTCGCCACCTGTAACAGCTAACATTCGAATATCTTTATGTGTCATGATAACTTTACTAGAATCCATAGTAGGGTTTATAGGTGCAGTAAGTAATTCTTTTGGCCCTCCTGCTCCATGGATTGCGTTATTTAATATTGAGATTGTCTCATTACATACTTTCTTTGC
>JBFFKS010000276.1:0-2526 GCA_041555275.1 Xianfuyuplasma sp.
AACCAATTTTGGAATATCGATGTCCGCTGATTGTTTCGTCATTCGGATTTCCAAATTTGAATTGAGCAAATCTGTCAAATTTAATCGTAATAATTCCTTTATCATTTTCATTTCTCATATGAACTTTAGTTCCATTCCAATTATTGTCAATTTTTTCTATGTAAAATATCAAATAAAGATTATTCTCATTCGATAGAATTGTCGGTGTTGGAGCTCCAGCATCAATCCTAAAATTTTCTTTTATCTGTTCAATTTTCATTAAATATGAATTAAGTTTTCAATGTGTTACAACGAGTTTTTATATGATTTGTGCGACTGGAAAATCGGAGATTTTTCTGCCGTAGCAAATCGATTGTTAAATGTTTGTCAGTTTGTTATTTAGTTTAAATGTAAGCATAAATTTTATGAGGTGTTGGGTAAAGTTGTTTTGATTATCTATTTAATTTTTAATGATTTTCCAACTCTTTTTTCCACCAGTTTGAATACTTGTTGCCTCAACGATATACAAACCATCTAAAAGACTATATAACGGAACCTCAATATTTCTAAGTCCATCATATATATTTCTATACACTTGCAAACCTCCCATCGAAGTAATGATAATTTCAACTTTTGGAGTATCTAAACCACTAATCGTTATATAATCAGTTGTTGGATTTGGGTACATTGTTATAGATTCTAAATCATAATCATCTAAACCTAATGAATTATGAGACTGGTTACGCAAATATATCTTCATGTTCAGTTTTACTGTGATAGCATCTTCATATGAAGCTCCCAATACAGACGATCCATAATCATAGATCATGATTTGAACAAAATATTGTCCATCATCATACTTAACGGTAAGGTCCTTGAAATAGCTATCGTTAGTTCCATTTTGGAAATTATCAATAGCCCATCCTATAGGAGCAGAATAACTAGCATAGTTATTAATTGTCAAACCAAGCAAGTCTGCTAAATCAACACCATCAGGTATTAACAAAACAGCACTAAACTGATCATTGCTCACAATATTTCCGCTTGCATCTAATTTTTTATTTAGATAAATCGTTGATCCTGTTGTCGGTACAATATTTAATTGTACCGATGGAATCACGAAATCTTTGTGAAAAAGAAGAGTTTTTGGACTATCAATCGTTGCAACTGGTAATAGTGTACCATTTATATCAATAATATTACCGTTATATCTTGGTATATCGTTAATATAATCATAGTAACCACTGAGCCAATAACCCGCAGTTGTAATATTAAACGTTTGTACATTTAATAAATCTGGGTTTATTACATTATACCTTTGTATAATTGGTGTTCCCATTGTAAAGATAGAAAATAAATTCTGGTCAAAGAAATGATACACCGACTGCTGTCTTTCCCTTAGAGTACTAAATTGAAAATTAGGTATTCCACCTATGGTGCAATATCTGTTTTCAACAATAGTAATGTCGTTCAAGTCCGCATAGGCAAATCTTGACGTTTCTCTGATTAAATCCCAATTTGCATCCAACAGTTGGAGACTATTTTTTAATTTAACGAGATAATCACCATTCATTCCATGAATCATTTTCACGGTTTCAGTATACGTTTTTGAATGAATACTATTTCCATTGTAATCCATTTCAACAACGTGTCCGTCCATATAGTTCAAAACTATACCCGTTGGACCAGGTGAAACACCCTTGTTAATCAATGCACTATTATAGTTCAATCGCCCTATTCGTAGAGCGTCAGATGGTTTTCCATCTATTTCAAAAACAGATGTTTCAAAACCTCCGCTACCACTATAGGTATCAATAGGGCTTCCCCAGTTAGCTGCTGGTGCAGCCAAGTAATTAGAACTCACTGAGTTCGATGTAACAATAACTTTTCCGTTATAACTATCGATTGAGAGACCTGCTTGTTTAAAGGAAAGCCTCTCTGAAAAATTAGATGATTCATTTATCAAATCGTACATGAGTACTGCGTACTCATCTGATCCCATAAATAGATAATAATAGAGTTTATCATTTACCCCTATCATTACCTTTTCTTTGTATTCTTTGAATTCTGAAACTGTTCCAGGAGCATAAAACGAAGGAACTGTCACGATTGTATCAATCGTTCCATTTCCCGATAATCGTTTAATAATTGCTCCTGTTGGAGTGTTCTCTCCTATATACCAATTTCCTTGGTAATATAGTGAGCTTGTCGCTTTTGCATCTATCACGTTGTCATTTGAAATGACATGAGGTGTTGTAGATTGTGCAAAAGACACTATAGATAGAAACATATATGTTACTATCAAAAAATAATTTCTAAAAAGTTGTTGTGTGTTCATAATTTCATATTTAATTTTTTTTTACATAAATCAATTTTTTCTGTTTAAGAAAGTTAATCATTCTGAGTTTGAGTGGAAAATAACTAAGTGTTTCTATAATAAAAAATCGTTTGTTATTTCCTGAATTTGAGTGATTTCTGCCAATTTTACCCAACGGGATTTTATATGATTTGTGCGACTGGAAAATCGGAGATTTTTCGGTTGTAGCA
>JBFFKS010000277.1:0-2523 GCA_041555275.1 Xianfuyuplasma sp.
ATTTTAGTATTTGCATTATCTACTAAAAAAGCATCAATTAAATTTTTTGCATAACTTATTATTAATGTTATTGCACCTTCTGACAAATTTGATATATTACCAAAAACATCATTTACACCTAATTGTATGGTTACTACATCAAAAGGATTTGTATATCCATTAACACTTCTATAATTAGCAATATCCATAGCTCCACCATTATAAAAAGGGCTTCCACTTACTATAAAATCTACAAAACGCCAACCTGGCTGACCTTGATGATTTGCTGGTGCAACTCCCCTTGTACCTAAAAACAAAGGAACATTTGAACCTAAAGCATTAAACAAACTTTGCGTTTCTTCTGTTATAGTATTATAATTTGTTAAACTATCACCAATTTGTAGTATATTTTTAACTAAAATAGGTGCTGTGTTATTAATAATATTTAAAATAACTGTTTTAGTTTCTACTAAATTTTTATTTGGGTCAAAAACATTTATAGTTAAATTATGTATTCCAATTTCGCTAACTATTGCATTAATTCTGAAACTTCTTTCCGTTACTGTACCTACATCACAAATAGCATCTATTCTATAAAATTCTGGACTTGATAAACCCCTATCATTTGAAAGTATTAAGGCATCATACCATAAATTTAATTCCTTGCCTACAACAGCATAAATATTACTTGGTATTGTTAAACGTGGTTTTGCAATTTCTTGTTTTTCTAATAAATCACTTTCAATAATATCTAATCTTGTAGTTGAATCTAAATCACTATATAATTTAAAAGGTGCTGAATAATAAGATGTTCCGCCTTGATACCAAACAGATGAAATTGTAAACAAAATCCTATTAGTTCTATAAGGTGTTGAACCACTTTGAACACTCCACCTTAAAGCTATTGGATAACTACCTGATAATAGTTCAAGAACTACATATAAGTAATTATCTTTTAAAACTACTAAATCATTGGTTAATACTATCCGTTGCAATTTTAATGGGTCTGTATTTATTTCACCAACTCCAATAGGTATGGTTTCAATTAATGTTCCTGTTGTCGGATCTATTACCTCTAATGTATTTGTATATATTTTAATATTACCAACAAAAGTATTAGCATAAAAAGGCGCTTCAATTATTTTAATTAAAGTATCAACTTCCATCTTTTGATAAGTCGCAAGATTAGGTTGTGCGTATGTACTATCGCCTAAATATTCTGCTTCACCTCTTGGATGTATATAACTTAATGGGTTTATTTTTGTATTTGATAATTCTAAAGTTGTTGGACTTTTTTGTATATAACTATAAACACTATCCCCACTAACAGCATCAACATTACCGCTTACAACAAGTCCATTTACTAAATTATAATCTTTTACATAAGCTGAACCACTCCAATGATAATAACCGTTGTTTGAAGTTGTAGGGTCTTTTGTTACTTTGTATGAAGTTAATAAAACACCCGTTGCAGGTAATAAAGCTAATGTTTCATAAGTAAAAACACCTGTTACTTGGTTGTTTTGTATATCTTCAATAACTTTAAAGTTAGCATCTATTTCTGAAGCTGTTAATTTGGTTCCTTTTTCAAGTCTATATGTAATTGCCATTGTTTACTGCTTTATATTTAATTATTCAAATGTATCTTCATCGTAATAGATTGGCCCGTAACTATCACTTACTATAAGTGCCGGTTTTTGTATAGTAAATTCTATTTGGTGTATGGTGTTATTCATAATCGGTTATTATTTCGTTTTTTGCTTCTATTAATGTTACGTTACTAATACCTTCAGTTAAATTTATTGAAAGGTTTGTAACCTGGTAGTTTGCCGGATTTATATAATTAAACTCAACCAATGTTAACGGATTTACAAAACCCATTAAATCACCTGAAATAGATTTTAAAGTGGTTGGCACTACATTATGGTGTAGTTTCATTAATGCATTTATATATGTATCACTTTCAGTAATTCCGTAACGCTTCCAGTTATCTAATAAGTAATGGCGGTCTGTTTCTGTTACGGTTTCTGCAGCTACTTTTATATATAATTCATCACCACTAACTAAAAAATGATTAGCTGTTTCAGTGGTTCCAATTTGAACCATTGCATATAAACCATCTTCAACTATAAAACTTACAGTTGCTAATTTTATTAAAGTGGTTGTACCTTGGTTTATTTTATATAAATTAGTTGAATATTGTGCTGCAGCATAATAATCTTCTTTACTTAAATATATTTTATTTTCCCACCAACCCCAATATGTTGCACTATATTCATCGTACATACTTACTTCAGTAGTATTTACACCTAAATATATTAATTGTTCATTAATTTCAGGGTATACAATTTCAGCACTGGTAAATGGTACTGTTTCAGAAATATAAAATTTATTAGTTACCAAATCTGTTATAGATGAAGCAATGTCAATTGTTAATTCTTTTGTTTGTGTATAATCTATATTTCTATTTAAAGAATATGAAGTTTCATCAATTTTATTAGTATATGATATATCTAAAATTGTATAAACAACACCACGAATAAC
>JBFFKS010000278.1:0-2511 GCA_041555275.1 Xianfuyuplasma sp.
AAAGACTTACATTACTAGCGATTATGCTAGCCATAAGTATAGTATTAAGCTATATAGAAAGCTTCGTTCCACTTCCAATTCCTGGTGTAAAACTAGGTCTTGCTAACGTGATAACATTGATTGTAATGTATATTTATGGTGAGAAGGATGCATTTATCATCCTAATTCTAAGAATCTTCTTTGTAGGGATTTTTAGAGGTACAATAGCTACTCCAACTTTCTTTCTTAGTTTAAGTGGCGGAATGACTGCATTCTTACTGATGTTTGGTTTTAAAAAACTAAAGGTATTCAGTATTGTAGGAATTAGTGTTATGGGAGCGTTTGGGCATAGTGTTGGACAAATTTTAATGGCGATGTTCTTATTGAATTCACCAGAAATTGCATATTGGTTACCATTTATCCTTGGTGTCTCGGTGATAACTGGAGTTATAACTGGTTTGATTTCAAATAGGTTTACAGAAATAATAAAAAAAGCATATATATAATAAAAAAAAGCTGTGAAAGAGACTTCACAGCTTTTTTCTATGGAAATATATTAATTCTCAGAAGGAGTAAAGAGAGGGTTTTCTGAGGTAACAGTTGTAATTATAAATAATGGACTATCCATCATTCTTGTAAACTCGAATGTATTTCTTTCTACTTCAACTCCAGCTACATCTTCGGTAACAAGTGTAACGATTAAGGTCTTTTCATTTTCTTCAATCATTTCAACCCAAACATAATATCCGCCATCACGATGGAAAGAAACGATATTATTACAAAGTTGATTTGATGTTTCCTCAAACATTGCACAAACTTCTTCGACTGGTAAATTAGGATCATTTACAAAATCGGTAAACATGAATACTTCATATATGACTTCCATATTTGGATTGTAAAGTTCCATCATTAGTCCCATGTCGGTTCCAATGAATCTTACTTTGATTGTTTCATCTAAAACTGATCCATCAGGATACGTTATTCGATATGTAATATCAAAGAAACCATCGACATTAAAATCTACACTAGGAGCCATTCTTTGGTACACAAATACAGCGCCACTATTATTATCTTCTAGTCTTTTGGCTAGAAGCATTTCTGGTGCCATCCATCCAAAATATTTTTCGTTAATTATGTCATTTGATAATGTAGCATCTGCATAATCCATCAAGAATTCTTTAAAGAACAATTCAATTTTTGTTTCATCCATTTCAAATGGCATGAAGTAACAATATTCAGGATTCGTATGACATTCATTGTTTTCGTCATAATTTTCAATAAAATACATCATACCCATTTCTGATATTCTAACTCTTATTAGGTGAGAAGTCGTAGCATTTGGGGTTATCATATCGTATGTGATGTCAAAGAATGAATCTAGACCATCGACCATCATTACAGTTCCTATCGTAACAGTAGTACCGGGTACTAAATTTGCATCTCTATGACTTCTTAAGAAGTCAGGTGCCATACCCATATAGTACATTTCACTGATTTCCTCAAACGTAAGATTAGGATTGATAAAGTCATTTAGATATTGTTCAATAATCATTTGAACTTTATCTAGTTCATAAATATACATCGGTTTTGGATGACACTGTTCATACATTGGATCACACTCATCATATTCCTCCACAAACTGCAACATCATCATATCATCAATCATTAGTACTGCAACTGTTACTGTTTCCATTGCAATAGAACCATCTAATGCTGTGATTTCTAATTCTATGTCAAAAGCTATTTCAGGGTACATATTACTTGGCATGATTCCTTTGAATAGAATGACAGTACTATTTGTAAGATTTAATGCTCTATCTTCGAAGAACCCATAAGGGACTTCTCCTAAGAAATATGTAAAAGCGATAGTGTCATCAACAATGTCAGGATCTAAATAATCTGCTAAGAATAATTTGAAGAACTCTTCAACTTGAGTAATATCTGTAAGAAAAATATCTGGATAACAGCGATCTGGATTACTATCACAATCATTGTCTTCCCCATCTAAAATCATTAGAATTGGTGTAGCACCTTCAACACGTTTCACTTTGATATATAAATCTTGCTGCATTGCTTCGTTATTTATTAATAATTCAAGACGAACAACGAATAGTCCCATTTCCTTAGGTTCTATACCTAAAAACTCAACCATAAATCCGTCTTCTAAATCCATTTGTCTTTGACTTAAAATGTCTTGTGTATTACCACCAAAGAACATATCGCCCACTTGTTGATCGGTTAATGTAGGATCTAAATATGCAGCAATAAATGCTTTAAATAAATCCTCAACAACAGTAATATCTGTTTCAAGGTCCTCATCTATCATTTCCATCCATTCAACAATTAGTAGATTTTCTTGTATTCGAATACGGCCAGGACGTTTATGAATGAATATTTCATCGCCCAATACTACTCTAAATTCGATATCATAGAAACCATCATCACGTGGTGTTACGCTTTCAAGCGTTTTTGAAACACCATCAGTAAGCTCTTTTTGTCTCATCATGGTAAATTCTTCATCTAACATACCAT
>JBFFKS010000279.1:0-2500 GCA_041555275.1 Xianfuyuplasma sp.
ATATATAACTTTGATAAGAGTAGAATTGTTTATTATAACAATGTTCAATTTCTATACTTCACTCAAAAAAAAATCTAATTTAGTTTCCTTTTTTATAATCAGCTAAAAATTGTGCCAAGCCTATATCAGTTAAAGGATGTTTTAATAATCCTTTAATAGCACTTAGAGGTCCTGTCATTACATCAGCTCCAATTTTTGCACAATTCATAATATGCATAGTATGACGAACCGATGCTGCTAAAATTTGAGTTTCAAAACCATAATTATCGTAAATTAGTCTAATATCAGAAATTAATTCTAAACCATCTGTAGAAATATCATCTAAACGACCAATAAAAGGAGACATGTACGTTGCACCAGCTTTAGCTGCTAATAATGCCTGACCTGCAGAAAACACTAAGGTTACATTTGTTTTAATCCCTTTATCTGAAAAATATTTACAAGCTTTAATTCCATCAGCAATCATTGGTAATTTCACCACAATTTGAGGATGTAAATCAGCCAATTCTTCACCTTCTTTAATCATTCCTTCAAAATCAGTAGCAATAACCTCTGCACTTACATCGCCTTCAACAATATTACAAATATCAACGTAGTGTTTTAAAATATTATTTTTCCCTGTTATTCCTTCTTTTGCCATTAAAGACGGATTTGTAGTTACGCCATCTAAAACGCCTAACGCTTGCGCCTCTCTAATTTGATCTAAATTTGCTGTGTCAATAAAAAATTTCATTCTATAGGTTGTTTAATTTATACTGAATTATTTATACTTCACAAAAGTACTCAAATCATTACATTTTATACATAAAACTTCCAACAAACTATAAACACTGACATCAATAAGTTTATAGACTCTATTTTCCCCATTTACTCCATATTTCATAGGTGTTTATGCATAATCATTAAATGATTTTCAATCACTCAATCCAAATGTACTAATTATTAAGTTTATAAAATTATCAAACCATACAAACTTCTACTAATAAAGACTAAATATATCAACATTTAAGACATGTATATAACTTGCTATATCAGTCTTTAAATGCGAGAAATAGTACTTGGCATACACTCATTTCAAATATACTAATAGCCCTTTAACAATAACAGATACAACTATTTTCTAGTTTTAAATTGTACACGTTACGTTATATATTGATAGCTGTGGTACTATAACCTGACTCGTCCTGAATAAAGGCTACATAATTTTAAACATTATGTATAAAAACGACAGAGTAACCAGACGTTACAGCGAACCTTTTAAATTAAAAATTTTAGCCGAACTTAGTACTGGAAAGTATAATAAGTATCAACTTGGTAAACTTTATGGGATTGCTCCTACTACCATCAATGAATGGATTAGAAAATATACACCTCAACTTTACGTTAAGTATAATTAAAACAGGCTCTACAGTCGTTTTATAATTTGAAAAATGTACAAGTTAACTTATAGGTTAGGTTTTTATAGTTAAGTGTTGTGCCAACAGCTCCTACTCTCACTACTGTAATAAAAATCTAAAAGTTTATTTGAAAACGATTCTAAAACATACCCCGAATCCGATTTGGAATGGGTTCTCTATTAGAAGTTTACACCATGAAGCAATATGTATAGACCCATCCCTTATAATATATGATATATTTTCTTAAATTCAATTCACTCAATTTTAAGCATAAAATTAGTTTACGGGTGTATAAACAGAAGAATACACTCTACATTCACCATCATCACATATATCATAATCTAGATAAATTATCCCAGTATCACCATCAATATATCCACTACCTTCAACTTCATTAATATAGTAATCAAATAAGTTTTGTTTAGGAATTGTTATTGAACCACAATCATCTAAAATTGTCATTCCTGCTACACCAACTCCAAGTCCACCTATCCAATGTGAAACTTCAGACGTTCTATATTCTCTAACCCCAGTTTCTGTAAAAGTATCTTGAAATTCATACCAAGCATCAATTCCTGAAATTGCATTAGTATAATGTAGTACAACATCATACGTTTTTGCTAAATCAGAAGGACAACATCCATTAGCATCTACAGCTTCTCCACTTGGCGTATCTGCACAATTATCATCAGCATCCATTACACCATCGCCATCAGTATCTATTTGTGAATCAGAACATCTATTATCTATAATATCTTGTTGAGTTGGATTGTATTTATTTCCTGTTACTGTATAAAGCCCTGAAAAACCATTTTGTATAATTGGTTGTAAGTCACATAAATCACTTAAATTAAGATTATCAGCTACAGTAATAGAGGTTTCTACAGAAGATATGCTACTTAAGCCTGTAAGACGTATTAGATTATCATTATTTCTTATTCTTATAGCTCCTACAGTTGATAAATTACTCAAACCACTAAGGTTATTTAGAATTGAATTACGGACTAAATTTAAATCTCCTCTAATTGATGTTAAACTACTTAATCCATCAAGATTATTTAAATTATAGTTATTACTAATAGTACACTCACCTAATAGTTCTA
>JBFFKS010000280.1:0-2500 GCA_041555275.1 Xianfuyuplasma sp.
AAAAGTCTTGAATTTTAAACTTTCTATGCTAACTTAATTTTCCTTTTTAAACATGCCGAAGTGGCGGAACTGGCAGACGCGCTATCTTGAGGGGGTAGTGCCTTACGGGCGTGGGGGTTCGAATCCCCCCTTCGGCACCACAATAACTACAGTGGGTTACGACACTTTTCACCATCTATTAACTTAAGCCATAATTCTTTTTCTAACCATATTCTAACCGAGTTGAACTTAGTTAATGGTTACTCTAGTCAAAAACAAGGGGTAATTATTATGGCAAGTTTAACATTTAAGGGTGGTAGTTATTATGGGGTCTTCAGTAAAGCAGGTAAGAAAAAGTGGCTTAAGATTGGCAGGGTTGATAAGAAAGAGGCAAAGAAGATATTAAAGCAACTTGAGTTAGACTATAGTAAAGACAGGTTAAACTTAAGTTCACCTTTAGTACCTACACTCTATCAATACCTTAATAAATACTTCGTATATTCTAAGACTAATAAAGCTCACTCCACTTATACTATAGAATTGGAGATCACTAAGACAATAAAAAAATACTTTGGTGATATAGAACTATCTAAAATTGATTCCATCTCTATAGAAAATTATAAATCTCATAGGAAATCTCTAGGTTTAAAACCAGCTACTATAAATAAAGAGTTGTCACTACTTAGGTTTATGTTAAATAAGGCATTGGAGTGGAAATACATAGACAAAACACCTAAGCTTAAACTCCTTCGGTTACCTAAGGAGCCTGTTAAATATCTCAATACTATAGAAATAAATAAGATATTAGATAATTGCTCAGAGTGGCTTAAACCCATGGTAATAGTAATGTTAAATACAGGTATGAGGATCGGTGAAACTTTAAACCTTCGATTTAAGGATATTGATTATGATAATAGGAAAATCATGGTGCGAAGTTCTAAAACAAATAACTTTAGAGTTATACCTATGAATGAAGAATTATTTCGTATACTCAGGTGGTTAAAATTAAATTATGTAAATTTTAAGAACCAAAAAGTAACCCTTAGGCAACCTCAACAAAGAGAATATCTCTTTTGTCACTCTAATGGGAACAAATTGAAGACAATCAAGAACAGCTTTGGTGTCGCATGTAGGAAAGCTGGAGTTAAGGCGTCTTTACATAGTCTAAGGCACACTTTTGCATCTCATTTAGTAATGAGTGGAATTGATTTAGTTACTGTAAAAGAACTTTTGGGTCATTCTTCAATTTCTACTACAATGATTTATTCACATATATCCGAAGAACATAAAGTTAGGAGCATAGAGAAATTAAAATTAAACTGAGAAGTATTTACATATTTGAATATATATTTGAATTAATTTAAAATAATATTGGGGGTCAATAATGGAAGAAAGTTATACGATAGGTGAAAAGATTGTACATTTTTTAGGTGCTGTTTTGTTCCTTGTAGGATTATTTTTTATATACGGTTTCTTCAATCTAATAATTATGATATTTAGAGGGGAGACAACTCCTGAAGAACCAAAGTGGAAGGCATTATTATTAAATATAGTTATATTAATTATAGTTTTCTGGCTAAGTTTCAAACTCTTAGATTACAGAGAATATATACCAATAGATCGATTATACTAAATTATCATATTGTTAATTGGACATGGAATTAATTTAATAATAAGCAACAAGATGATTGAATATAATATTATTAACTCTTTATAATATTTAATAGAAAATAAATTATTAATTAATATTAATAAAAGTTATAGGTATAAATATGCCAAAATATAAAATATTGATAGGATTAGATAAACCACTATTTAATCTGAGTCCAGAAGAAAAAGAACTGCTTGAATCATCTAAGTATGAAAATGTTTTCTTCAACACCGGTAAAATATTTTCAACAGTAAATGCTATGCATGCATGTTATGAATATATAAAAAATGTTAAACCTATTAAAGGAGAAAAGGGTGTTAAAACATTTTATCCTGAACTAGTCGACAAAATATTTGTGACAAGTATAAGCCCTTTTATAAACAATATAAGTAAAATAACAGCTGTATTAATTAACGAGAATGACCCACGCCTTAGAAAAGACCGTGAATTTATATCATTTTCTTGTAAGTATTTTGATGAAGATGAATATGCTGATATCAAACATGTTGCTGATATTGAAAATTTTGGTCAAACCGAATTTATTGAAGTATCATCTAACAATATTTTTAAGAAACTAGTAAAAATCTTAGGGATTTGAAATAATTAATATTTAGTACCATATCTTTAATTACCATAAATCTAATGGCATCTAAAAATAATTTAAATTTAGGAAATATTATCAAATATAAAGATGTGCAAGGTAAGTTAAAAACACCAATAGATAATTATATTTGGAGCTCGCATAGGACAGCAAAGTATACTAAGCTGAAACTATGCAAAAGAAGTTACTTAAGAATACAAAACTATCAAATAGTAAGATAAGCAAGCTAATACAAATGTTTGTATTGGAAGTGCCGGCATGTAAAGCGG
>JBFFKS010000281.1:0-2483 GCA_041555275.1 Xianfuyuplasma sp.
AAAATTAGCAATTACTCCAGAAGAGGATATAAAAAAAGATGTACCTATAATCATTGAAATAACAAATGATGTTACCGACATTACAATCGGTGATGAATACAAAATTACTTATCGATTATTACCAATGGAAACAGATCCTACAAAAATCCAGTTTATAACATCAAATGCAGATGTATTACGTATTACGTTAGCTGGAGATTTATTACCATTAAGAAGCGGGGAGGCGACAATCACAGTGCGTTCTTCAATCCTATATTCAGTGAATACACAAGTTACATTTAACATTACTACATTCCCAGGAATTGAATTAACACCTACGAATATTCAAAATAACGTAATGGTTGGAGATTCATTTACACTAGAAGCACTTCCGTTTCCATATACCATCGAAACAGAAGTGGTAAACTTCTCAAGCAGTAACGATTTAGTGGCAACGATCAGTCCACAAGGAGTTGTAAATGCAGTAGGTGAAGGTCTTGTAGTCTTCACTGCAACACTACAGTCGGATAATACTGTTACAAATACTTTTACATTGAATGTATACGACTCACTGGATGATACACATTTAATGGATTTATTAACATTGAATCAAATGACATATTCAACACCACATGATTTAATTGTGTATGGGTTCCAATACAACTTTAGTGAAACAAGATATGAAAGTGTATCCAGATACTATATAGGAGACATTCCAATTAATTCAGAAAACTTCATCCCAGAGTCTTATGATTATCGACCAGGATTAATGAACATACTCCCAGTAGGATATGTGCCATTTACAGAATTGACAAACGCATGGTGGGTAGTTGTTCATGATACTGCATCAACAGCTACAGGTGCTGGTGCACTTGCTCATACAAATTGGCTAAATGGTGGTACAGCTGGGGTATCTTGGCACTATACAATTGACGATACATATATTTACCAACATTTACCTGAATATGAATATGGATGGCATGCTGGTGATGGATCAACAGTTGTTGGTGGAAGTCTAACATATTTAGGTGGAGGAAATCGTAACGGAATTGGTATTGAAATGGCTGTAAATGATGATGGGGACATCATGAGAACTTGGCAGAGAACTGCAAAATTAGTGGTAGACATTTTAACAAGAAATGATATGCCACGAACACAAGCAAAATATCATAATGATTTCTCAGGTAAAAACTGTCCAAACACATTGCGAACAAACGGATTAGTTCCTTTATTTGAAGAGATGTTGGATATTGAATTTAAAGTAGCAAATGAACATCCAAATGCAATAATTACTTTTGTAAGTAACAACCCTGAATATGTAGATAATCATGGACGAGTTATTGCGATGCCGGATAGACCAATGACTGTAAGTTACACAATTACTGTAGTAGAAAACGATGTTACAGAAACAAGAACTTTCTATACTTATTTACCAGGTACAGTTCACTAATATTTTTTCAAATCGTTGAAAAAAATATCCAAAAACAGGAAAAAACAACTGTTTTATAGGTTTTTACCTGTGTTCAATTGACAGCGTTTTCATAGGAGTGTAAAATATTTATGTATAAATAAAAGAAAGGAATAAGAGGAGGAAAGAATAAATGAAAAAAGTTTTAAGTATTAGTTTATTTACTTTATTGTTAGTATTTGGATTTGCTCAACAAGCAAAAGCTGAGGGAGAAATTGAAATTTATCCGTATGATAAAATTGAATGTCTTCAAGCTTTAGATACATGTACTAATTATAAAGTTGGAGATTCGTATTGGGATTTAACTTATAACGGTTTCAATTACAATTTTGTTAATGGCGCAGTTAGATATGCAAGCGAATTTTCAGATGACAATTTAGATGGAAACATCGATCCACTTGATGGCGAAATGGCTGCAATTGGATGGAACGGATTTAGTGGTCTTATTATAAATAACACTGCTAATGAAGTAGTGATTGACACTACAAATGCTCGTGTAGATATTACAACTGTTGTGCATAGAACTTATGTATACTTTGATGAAAATGGTGCTTTGGCAATGTTAGAAGATCACTATTTAAATCCAACTTATCTTCACAATGATGGAACTGCGGAAGCTCCAGATTGGCGTTTAGCAACAGAAGCTGAAATTACTGCATATGAGGCTGAAGTTACAGCTGAAACAATCGCTAAAGGTGATTTGTCAGCAGCAGGTACAATGTTCGAATCTGTACGTATCAAATTGGATGATGTTGATACTGATGGATATATTGCTGAACCTGTTGGACACTTAGTTTGGGAAATGGCTGGAGTTGACAAAGGTGTTCTTACTGACCCTGAGGATTGGTCTGTCGTTGTTGCTGGTGATCCTAACTTAGTTACTTTACCTGCTGGATGGTCTGTAATGACTATTGGTACACTAGACAGAAATAATACAAACTCTAAATCTATGGATTTCCTAGCTGGATTAGTCGAAGCTATGGTAGATCCTGCAACAGAAGATGCAATGATCGTTTATGTTGATCAACCTGCATGG
>JBFFKS010000282.1:0-2478 GCA_041555275.1 Xianfuyuplasma sp.
TCACTTGGATTTTCCAATGGTGATGTACTAAAAATGTATGCAATCGAACATGGATTAATTACTATCATATCAATGATTATTGGTTTTATTGGTGGGTATATTGTTATACAAAATATAACATCTATGGTGTTTGAAAATACAATCTACAGTGATGTCGCACTAATATCTATTTCATCACAGGAGGCATTGATAATTCTTGGGTTATCAATAGGTCTACTTCTACTTACATCAGTATTACCACTGTATAAATTATTGAGAATGACACCTATCAATATCATAAATAAAGAGTAAAAAACTATGACGGAAAGATTTTGCTGGCTATTTTTCTACCAAATGAACTCATCTCACAAAATGAATAAAGTGCAATAATTGCGTATAATTATTTATATATATATGCAATTAATGCACTTTTAATTTGTTTTAATGTACAACTTATTATATAATATAATTAGGTGGTGGTACTATGTCTATCAAAGAACTACGTAAATCATTAGACTTAACACAAAAAGAAGTCTCCGAATTGGTAAAAATACCTTTAAGAACATATTTAAATTACGAAAATGATGAATCAAAAAAAGGGACCATTAAATATAACTATATTATGGAGAAACTTGAAGAGTATGGTTTTATTGATGAAGAACATGGGTTATTAACAATTGAAAAAGTAAAAACAATAGTTTCATCAGTATTATCTAAATATGATGCAGAGTACTGTTATTTGTTTGGATCATACGCGAAATTAACAGCTACAGAAAAAAGTGATGTAGATTTATTGTTATCATCTTCAGTTACTGGAATGAAATTTTACGGTCTTGTAGAGGAACTAAGAGAGCAACTAAAAAAGAAGGTTGAAGTAGTCACAGTTTCATCGCTAGAAGGTAATCTAGAGTTACTTAATGAGATACTAAAGGATGGGATAAAGATATATGGATAACAAGAAGAATAGTGAATACTATATTAATAAAATTCTAATAGATTTAGAGTTTCTAATTAAACATACCAAAAATATAACAAAAGATGAGTTTGCAAAAAATGAATTACTATTAGATTCTATTATGTTTCGTTTCATTCAAATTTCAGAACATATAAAGAAATTATCTGCAACATTTAGAAATGAGCATTCCAATATTCCTTGGAGAGATATTATAGGGTTAAGAAATCGTATTGTACATGAATACGGTAATGTTGATTTAGATATCATTTACAATACCGTTAAAGAGGATATTTATATAATTGAAAAGCTATTTAGATCAATTGATTAAATAGCCTTTTTTATTACTATGTTATTTAGCGTTTGAATATGAGGTATTTTGGTGGAGACACTCTCCACCATTATGAGTCGCGACTTTACTTCGGGGACTATATTCTCCACCATTTGTACACGTTACCGAGAATTTATGAGTATTCTTATACTTTATATAGATTCTCGGTTTTTATATGCAGAAAATCACTCAAAAGTATTGTGTTTTCATATATTTTTGGTAAATAGTTTTATGTCTTTCTAGTAGTTTTTTGTGAGTGAGAATTTCACACTCATGATATTTTTAAGAAAAAGACTATATGAAGCTGTCAAATAGAATTAATACTATTTTTATGTCACTGGTTCGAGGACACTAGATGGAAAGTTTACTTTAAGTTGATTAAACTGTATAATAGAAAAAGACATCAAGGGAAGAGGTAGTTACATATGAAGATTAGCAGTCTTGCAAGATTTTCTGCATTTGGGATATCAACTATTCTATTTAAAAGAAAGAAGCCTATACTTGGAACTATTATTGTTACAGACAAATGCAACCTTACTTGCTTGCATTGTGCTGTGAATAATGTGAATTCAAGAATATATAAATATGAGAAGATAAGACAAGAAATGATAGATCTATATAAACAAGGAATAAGAATTCTTTTTTTATGTGGTGGTGAAACATTTTTATGGGAAGATGGAGAGAGAACGATAAGAGATCTTGTTATTGAAGCTAAAGAGATGGGGTTCTTAATTGTTAATGTAGTTACTAATGGAACATTTAAAATTGATTTACCAGAAGCTGATTTAATATTACTAAGTTTAGATGGTGATAAAGAAAACCATAACCATATTAGAGGCAATACATTCGATATTATTATGGAGAACATCAATAAAGCTACTAGTGATAATATCTGTTTATATATGGCCGTGAATAATGTAAATCAGAATGAAGTTAGAGCAGTTGGAGATATTGCAAAAAATCATAAGAATATTAAGGCAATCTCTTTTAATTTCCATACTCCATATAAGGGAACAAAGCAACTCAAATTAGAGAAACATGAGAAAAGAGCAGTTTGCGATGAAATTGAATTAATGATAAAAGAAAAGTATCCAATATTTAATTTAAAATCAGCGTTTGATTATATTATAGATAATAACTTTAAGACACCTTGTTACCAATGCGTTGTTGTAGAAGAAGGCAAGCAGTATACCTGTGGTAGGTGTATTGAAGAAGA
>JBFFKS010000283.1:0-2476 GCA_041555275.1 Xianfuyuplasma sp.
AGGAAAAGAAGCACTAGATTATGCCAAAAAGCATAATAAGAATGTTGTTTTACTAGCTGGACGTCCCTACCATATAGATCCAGAAATTAATCATGGTATTCCCAAACTTCTTCAAAGTTTAGATATTGTAGTTATTAGTGAAGATAGTGTTAATAGAGAAGCAAATCAAGATAGAGTTAATGTTTTGAATCAATGGACATACCATACAAGATTATATGATAGTGCCAAATACATTTGTGATGTGGAAAATGCAAACTTAATACAATTGGTTTCTTTTGGTTGCGGACTCGATGCCATAACAAGTGACGAAATTAGATCTATTATAGAATCAAAAGGTAAGATATATACCCAAATTAAAATAGATGAAGTAAATAATTTGGGGACTGCAAATATTCGTATAAGAAGCCTGCTTTCAACAATGAAAGGAGGGGTACAATGGCAAAATTAATATATAATGATAAGGGTAGATTATTATTTACAGAAGAAATGAAAAAGGAATATAAGATTTTAATCCCATCTATGGCTCCTTATCATTTTGAATACTTTGTTCATATTCTAAAAAGTGAAGGATATGACGCAGAAGTACTAAAAAACACAAGTTTCGATGTAATTCATGAAGGAATGAAATACTCACATAATGATATATGTGTTCCTGCAATGTTGGTTATCGGACAATTCATTGATGCAATCAAAAATGGTGGATACGACATAAATAAAACCGCCCTTATTATGACACAAACAGGTGGAGGATGTCGAGCTAGCAACTACGTTTCTTTAATCAGAAAAGCATTTAAAAAAGCAGGGTACGAGTTTATCCCTATCATTAGTGTAAACGCTGGAGAATTAGAAAAAAATCCTGGATTCAACATCAATTCTAGACTTCTCTTAAAACTAATAATTGCTTTAACAATGGGCGATTTATTAATGCAATTATACAACGAGGTAGCACCCTATGAAGTTGAAAAAGGGGAGACAGAGAAAGTATACCAAGAAGTAAATACTTATCTAGATGAATACTTTTATTTGCCTACAAGAAGAGTTTTCTATCATCCGAATCGGTTATTTGAAAAAGTAATCAAACGCTTTAGTGAAATAGAGGTAGATCGTACTATAATAAAACCACGTGTTGGAATCGTTGGTGAAATATATGTAAAATACAGTCCTTTAGGAAACAATAACCTAGAAAAAACATTACGTGATGAAGGTTGTGAAGTAACGACACCAAATATCATGGACTTCTTCATGTATACTTTTGATTCTTCCTGTCATGACATCGATAAATATGGTGGTAGAAAATCAGTAAAATATTTATACCGTATCCTAATAAGGTTTATTGAATATCGTCGTAACAAAGTGAGAAGACAACTTAAAAAATACGGATTTAGAAACTTTATTAAGTTTTATGATCTAAAAAAAATGGCAAGCGGTTATATAAACTTTGGTATGCATGTTGGTGAAGGATGGTTATTAACTGCCGAAATGGTTGAATTAATACATTCTGGCGCTCCAAACATTGTCTGCACACAACCATTTGGCTGTTTGCCTAACCATATTGCTGGTAAAGGGATGTTTAAACGAATCAAGGAAAATAATCCTACTAGTAATATTGTACCAATTGATTATGATACAAGCGCTACTGAAATTAACCAGTTAAATAGAATTAAATTAATGATAAGTAACGCAAAAAATAATTTATAAGCAAAAATTCTTAATAAATAAGGATTTTTGCTTTATAATGAATTTGGTGATTATATGGCAATAAAATACGAACTCATAAAAGAATGTAAACAAACAGGTGCAAGATTAGGAATTTTGCATACTCCTCATGGTAGTTTTGAAACACCTATCTTTATGCCAGTTGGGACAAAGGCAACAGTAAAAACACTTGAAAATAGTGAAATAGAAGAAGTCTCAGATGGATTAATTTTAGGGAATACTTATCATTTATGGTTAGAACCTGGTGATGAAATTATTAAAAATCACGGTGGTATTCGTGGTTTTATGAAATGGAATCATTCACTATTAACAGATAGTGGTGGATTTCAAGTTTTTAGTTTAAGTGATATTCGAAAGATTACAGAAGAAGGAGTAACCTTTAGACATCATAAGAGTGGGGCAAAGTTATTTATGAGTCCAGAGGATTCTATTAGAATACAAAATAATCTAGGTGCTGATATAATTATGAGTTTTGATGAATGCCCTCCGTTTGACTCTGAGTATGATTATATGAAGCAACGTGTAGAGCGTACACTACGTTGGGCACAAAGAGGAAAAGATGTTCATAAAAATACCGAGAATCAAGCTTTATTTGGTATTATTCAAGGTGGTCCATTTGAAGATCTTCGTAAAATGTGTGCTGAGGAACTAATTAAAATGGACTTCCCAGGATACAGTATCGGCGGATTAAGTGTTGGAGAATCAAAACAAGAAATGTATAGTGTTTTAGATTATCTAGTAGAAATAATGCCAAAAAACA
>JBFFKS010000284.1:0-2470 GCA_041555275.1 Xianfuyuplasma sp.
CTATATAAACCAATTGAATTTACATTATTATTTATAGATAGGTCAATATCCATTGGGTAATTAATGTTACTACTAATCATAATTTTCCTACCATCTTTTGTTTCATTTGAAAAATCTTTATATTTTTGCAGTAACTTTAATTTCAATTCTTCTTCATCGATGATTTTCGCATATTTATTCAATTCTTCAGGTGTTGGGTTTACCACAAGAATACCTTTATTTGTATCCATAATAATAATTTCATCATTTTCAAGGACTTTCAAAACGTTTTTAACTCCTATTAAGTATGGAATACCTAGTGCTCTAGAAATAATTGCAGTATGTGATGTTTTTCCCCCACGTTCTGTGATTATTCCTTTTACCTTATCAAAATTAAACATAGCAAGTTCACTCGGGTTTAGTGAATATGCTACAATAATTACATCCTTATCCAGTTTTTTGATATCTTTTGATGATAACCCAAAGTAGTTGTTTAAAACCCTGTTGCAAACATCTTTGATATCATTAACTCTTTCTCGTAAATATTCAGATTCGCTCATTTTAAGAATATCAATGTACTTATTACACACGTGATTATATGAATATGCAGCATTGTGTTTTGATTGAATCAATGAAGTTACTTCTTTGATTACTTGAGGATCATCTACGATATCAATGTGTGCATCGAAAATAATCATTTCATCATCAAGACGAGATTTGATTTTACTTGAAATTTCTTCTAGTTCAATTTTTGTCTTTTCCAAAGCCATTGCAAAAAGAGATAACTCTTTTTCTACATTAGTTATCATTGTTTCGGAAATTTTCGCTTCAATTGGAGTAAAGATCTTAACTTTCCCTATAATAACTCCACAACTTGCCACAATGCCTTTAATAATCATAATAATCACTCGTTTACATAATCTTTTATTTTAGTATAAATGTGTTAATTGCATGTGCTACGCCATCTAAATCATTTGATCTTGTTATATAGTTCGCTACCTTTTTTGCTTTTTCACTACCATTATCCATACATATTGATAAACCAGCACTTTGTAACATTGAAACATCATTATCTTGATCTCCAATCGCCATAATATTCTTAACTTCAACATTAAAATACTCCGCAATGTAGGGTAACATACTTCCTTTGCTAACACCACTTGGATTAACATCAATAAATGATGTCTGACTCTCAGCAATTTCGAAATTACCCATCATTTTAATGTCTTCTACAGCTTTTTTATGGATTGAACGATCTATTTCTACAATTAAAACCTTATTCACATTATGTTTTGAGATTAATTCTTTGTGATCAATCATTTCTTTGAATATTGCTTGTTGATGAGGTTCCAATCTTTTATTTTGCTCTTTAAAAAACTCTACTCGAGAATTATTTGTTGAATAAATGGCATTTCTTGTATATACCAAATACACCATCTTATGTTTTTTACAATAATCCATAATATTAAGCGCATCCTCTTGATTCAAAAAGGCAGATTGAAGTGGTTTGTCGCTATAAGGCATACTTACTTCTCCACCATTACTTAAAATGAACGGATTTTCAAGAGCTAACATATCAAAGTATGGTTTCATTAACTGATATGCCCTTCCCGTTGCAACAACAAAGGGAATGCCTTTTTCTTCTAATTTTTGTATTGCCATTAGATTGTTTGTAGATACATAATGATCACTGTTAAGGAGTGTTCCATCCATGTCGCATACAACAACTTTTATTTCTTCTTTTAAATTCATGCTATCACCCCATATATTCATTATACAAAAAAACATCACATTTGTGATGTTTTTAATAATTATTCAATGATTAAACTATTTACTAAGAAATCAATTGTTTTTCTATATTTAACTTCGTGCTCAATTGCTTGAGGATTTACTGCAGCTTTTACTTGTTCGATTCCCATGTTGTATTGTGCAGCGATTTCAGCATATTTTACTTCGTTTTCTTCTTCAGTTGAAGTAATTCCTTCTGCATTTCCAATTGCTTCGATAACTAAATTAAATGAGATAGATTTTTCAGCATCTTTCATCATGTTTTTATCAAAATCTTCTTTTGTAATTCCACTAAATTGTAGATATGTTTCCAAATCCAAATTATATTGTTTTGCTTGTTGAGTTACATTGTCTACCAAACGATTTTTTTCTTCAACAATCATTTCTTCTGGTAATTCAAGTGAAGCGTTTTTAGTTGCTTCTTCAACAACGTAATCTACTCTTGCATTTTTGTTTTTTTGAATTAATGCTTCTTTAAGTTTAAGTGTAGCATCTGCTTTAAGTTCTTCAACTGTGTTAATACCCTCTTTTTCTAGATCTTTTACAAAATCATCTGTTAATTCAGGTAGTTCTTTAACTTTCATTTCATGTAGTTTAACTTTAAAAATTGCATCTTTACCTTTTAAGTTTTCAGCTTGATAATTTTCTGGGAATGTTACAGGAAGTTCTTTTTCTTCTCCTAAAGCCATTCCAACCATTTGTC
>JBFFKS010000285.1:0-2424 GCA_041555275.1 Xianfuyuplasma sp.
ATAAGAACACATATATAATTCCAGCCACCTGCAACCCTTAAATTGGCTAAATCCTAACAACATCATCCAGATGATCTTGATCATCAAACTGTCTGTCACTAAATTAGGAACTTTATCCTTGTTGTATTTTGCAACATGAGGTCTTATCTTTTAGACCGGACTATGGTTTTGTTCCTTTAGGTTTATGGATTTATGACACATGAGCTTAAAATAACTGTCCAGTTTACCCAACAAGGAGTTATACGCTAGACCATTTACTTCTTAATACTACAAAAAACAAGTGTAGTTATTAAACTAGATAATCTTGTTTAATAACTACACTTATATAGCACCAATGAACCCTAGATAATTCTTAAAACAAATTTTTTAAGGCAATTGCATATGTTTATTTTTGAGCATCTATGTATTTTACGCCATTCGCTCTCACACTCATTCTAATCATCTACTATTGAACAAAGCGTCTTTATCCTCGAAGTAATTCAGTTGCTAATTTTTCATCAACAATCAATGTGTTAATAAGGTTACTTTCTATCGCACTGATAATTGCTTGTTTTTTTCCTTTATCACTAAAAGCGACACATATACTCCACTTTGCTTTTGTAAAATTTTCTAATTCTGTCGATATTACGTCACGATTGGGAAGACTGATTTCTTGTCCATCCTTATTAAACACACGCCCTACTAGATGACCAACACCACCTAAGGACAAAAATTTCTGTCTTTCTTCTTCGGTAAGGTGTCCGTATCTAGAAAGAGTTGAATTGACATTTTCGAGTGTTCCTATCCCAGTAATAATAACATCAACATTAGAAGCTTTTTTTAAAGTTGTTATGATTTGTGGCTCGTTCATTAAATAGTCATAAACTACTGGGTTTCTAATAAATGCTGGAGCATAAATATTGAGATAGCTAGCATCAAATTTTTTAGCCATCTTAATACTATGTTCTAATCCATCCATTTTAGGGTTTCCAGTGCTTAGACAGCCTATCATTTGAATAATCTGAACATTATGCATAGGTTCGTAGTTTAGTTTATCAATCAAAGTGGTGATTGTTTCACCCCAGTTGATACCAACAATATCATTGTGTTCTAAAATAGATGTCAGAAAATCTGCTCCAACGGTACAGCATTTTTCCAAAGCTTCCATATGATCATATTCACCGGATACGACAATAGCCTCTCTTAAATTATACTTCCTACGAAGTTTATTTGACAGATCACCATTTTTTTCAATATTGTTATTAATTCTAATTTCTACAATTCCTTCATTTTTTGCGTCTTCTAATAACCTAGAAACAGTCGGGCGAGAAACACCTAGAATTTCCCCAATTTCATTTTGGCTTAGTTTTTGGTAATAATATAGTTCTGAAATTCTCACCAAGAGACTTTTTTTACTCATGTTTATACCTTATATACTAAATACATATTAATTATATATCTCTCTGTATACTACCCTTTCTTAGTTTATGCTTTTCATTATTCTCTTCATAATATATGGATACCATTTTGGAGTATTTCATTTATTCTACAGCTTGATTGTTTTTGAAGGCATACCCACAAATACTATTCTGAGGATAAATTAGCTGGTTTACGCAAAATATTTTATTCATAAGGTCATCCGATATTAGCTTGTAGTTACACAATCTTTAAATATATCTTGAGAGATTTCACTTGTTTTTCTTCGTTATCGATGCTGCTTTTAAATAACACGCTGTTATTATATTTTCAAGCCACGGCGATGTCCTTTCAGACTCTTTTAATGTTAACAATTCTGCTTAACAATTCAAAAAAGAAGTCTAAAGGAAAACAACATTATTCCACCATATGCAGCTCCTACTAAAACATGATCAACACATTTTTTTGCAATGCTCCATGTAAGGAATAATTTTTATTTCAAATTTAATAATAGTTTTATCAACAAAGTGCTGTTACGAACTTTTATTAGTTCTGAATATATATCTCAAAGAAATCCACTAAATCGCTCAGACTACACTTAATTTTTAAATAGTTAGCTCCTATGAAATTAATAGTCTATCGAACCCCATCAATCCTTTAACACCAGGTTTTACTCGCCGATATTTTATCACTCCTCAACTTCAGAAATTCGTTGGGGGCAGTTTGATATAATTACCCTTTAATCTACTAGATCTTTTTTATGTTACACGATTTTGCTTATCCTGTCAATGGTGGATACATTCTTGAGTTTCCATAGTTTTATCCACAGCAGCGGTTTGCACATATTTTCTTATCTACAGAATTATTAAATCCTATCAAAAATAAGGAATACTAATCCTTTTTGTAGTAAAATTAAGCTACCAACCAAAATCTTACTAAACAAAAAAGAAAGGGATTCCTATGGCTTATTTTACTACAGATACTTACACAACGAAACATGAAATCTTAAATTTTTCATTTTTTCAAATA
>JBFFKS010000286.1:0-2394 GCA_041555275.1 Xianfuyuplasma sp.
CATTGCGCTATCTAATCCATGAACAAGTGCGATACCGTCACCTACGTTTATTACAGTACCCACATTTTCAGTTTTAATATCTTTCTCATACTTTTTGATTTGTTCTTTGATTAAAGAACTTATTTCAACTGGATTAATCTTACTCATTTTTACACCTCGCTATTATCTAGTCAAATTAGCTTTAAGGTTACCTAAAAAATTATTGATTGTATCATCGAGTACATTGCCATCGTACTCAATTCTAAGCCCACCAACAATACTCTTATCAACGATATTCTCAAGCTTAATTATTCGATTATGTTTCTTGTTAAGATTTGCCTTTAATTTCTCTAATTCCTCTTTGATAAGAGGTTTCATTGAATAGACAAATACATTCATAATTTTGTTTTGGTTATCCACTATTTTCTTTAACTCTTCGAAACAATCTTCTAAATAATCAATTCTTGAATTATCGACTAACACGAATACAAAACTTTTAAACAAGCCATTTTCTATGGCATCACCAATTACCTGTTTTTTATTTTTCTTCGATACTTTTGGATGATTAAGAAATTTATAGATGTCCGCATCTTGAGCCTCTAAAAATGCATGATATGAATGTAACACATCATCAATCTGTTTATTTTCTAGTGCCAAAGCAAACAGTGCTTCAGCATACTGAAAAGCAACATAACTCATTAATTAACTACCTCTTTCGTAGCTTCATTAATTAAATCTTTATGCTTATTTGCATCTATTTCTTTCTTAATAATCTTTTCCGCCATTAGCGTTGCAACGCTAACGATTTCATCGTTGATACTTGTTTTTGCCTTTTCAATTTCACTATTAATTTCTAAGTGAGCATTCTCAACTAATTTATTAGCTTCTCGTTTCGCTTTTTCAACAATAACCTTACGTTCTTGTTCCCCACGATCTTTTGCATCATCAAACAATCCTTTTGCACTTTGACGAATTTCAAGTAATTCCTCATCCGCTTGTACTTTTAGTGTTTGTGCATCTTCATTCGCTAATTTAGCTTGATCATACTCTTCGTTCATTGCGTGTTTTCTTTTTTCTAAATAATCTGTAATGTTATTCCAGAAAAAGAATTTAACAACTAGAAAAAGTAGTAAAGTTGAGGCGATTTGAATAACCATTTCTAATGGATTTACTCCAAGAGAATCATTCACAAATTCTCTTATCGCGTTAGCAACATTCTCCATAAGATTTTGCCTCCTTTAATATTTACTATTTTTACTATGCAACAAAAATTAATAAAATAGCTACGATTAATCCGTAAAGACCAGTTGTTTCAGCAATTGCTTGCCCTGTAATCATTAAAGATTGAATTTTAGAAGCTGCTTCAGGTTGTCTACCTAATGCTTCGACTGCTTTACCTGCTGCGTACCCTTGCCCAATTCCTGGACCAAACCCTGTTAATACTGCGATTCCTGCACCGATATAAGCCATACCATCTGCGAAAAATTGTGTAAATTCTGCCATTAGTTTGTTTCCTCCTATATAATAATTTTTTTATTGTTTTTTATATATTATCTGTTTCCAGTTAATAACGTAAATTAATCTTCTACTGCCATATTCATGAAGATACTAAATAACATAAAGTATACATATGCTTGGATTGCGCCAAAGAATATATCGAAGATTGCATGAATAAATGCACCTACTCCAAGACCTAAAAATTGAACAATTCCAAATCCAATACCATTCAATACTGTGTAAGGTATCCAACCATATACAGCCATTGCAAGCTCATATCCACCTCTAAATACGATGATACCAATAATACTACCACTTAATAAGTTCCCAAATAAACGCAATCCCATAGCTAGCGGTGTTGCCAATTCACCAATTAGGTTAATCGGTAATAAAACCGGAGTTGGTTCTAACATACTTTTCGCTCTTTTTAATGGTTTGTGAACAAATAGAGCTACAACTTGAATACTACCAAACGCAAAGATACTAAAACTCAATGCAACCATGATGTTAGACAAAGGTGCTGTCAATCCAAATAAAGTAATCGTGTTTGCAAATAATAAGAATATAATCACAGTAAGTACAAGTGGCGCATACGATTTCCATTTTTTAAACATTCCACTAACCATATCGTTAACTGTTTCAACTAACATAATTGAAACAAGTGTAATTCCACCAGGAACATCACTTGTTTTAAGTTTTTTAACACGTAAACCGATAATCGTTAAAACAATCATTAAAAGAGACGTAATAATAATTGAAGATTTCAAACCACCACTAAGGTCTGCAAAACTATTAACTTCTTTTAGTAAATCCGCCATTATTTTTCACCTCTCTTTTGTATAAAAAAACTAATATACAAACAAATTTTGAATGAGAATAATCCTCCCGCTGTAGCAAGAACTTCTAAATTAGGCATAA
>JBFFKS010000287.1:0-2389 GCA_041555275.1 Xianfuyuplasma sp.
ATAATTACAGTAATAAAGGAGTGATATTATGGCTACATGGTTAATAATTGTTTTAATAGTAGTAGCATTATTATTAGGTGCTGTTTTAGGATTTTTCTTATCGCAAAGATATTTCAAAAAATACTTAAAAGATAACCCACCTGTAAATGAAAATATGATCCGTGCTATGATGATGCAAATGGGAAGAAAACCATCTGAAAAACAAGTAAGACAAGTAATGCAATCTATGAATCAAGCAAAATAAATTAAAAAAACCTCTATGAGGTTTTTTTATTTGATGTCTATATCTACTTGATATTATAAAACGTAAAAAAACGAGTACATTTATACTCGTTCTTATATCCAAGAAACCTTTGGTTCAACATGATTTCGTATATTTTTGTAATTCTTCCGATGTCTAAATATAATTAGAAGTGAAAATAAACCACAGTATATTGCTGATTCAAAATCACCTACAATCAATGAAATAATAACCGATGTTAGTCCTGCAACACTTGAAGCTACACTTACATATTTCCAAATCTTTAAGCTTCCGAAAAACATCGTCATCATGATTAATGCATATATTGGGTTAAAGGCTATGAACGTACCAACAGTAGTTGCAACAGCTTTCCCCCCCTTAAATTTAATATAAATTGAGTAAACATGTCCGAGTGCTGATGCAAGTCCATAAGCAAGTGGATGTAGCAATTGACTACCATCGAGAACATCGAAGTTAATTAGTAGAATTATTATTGCGGCTTTTGCTCCATCTAAGAATACAACCCACAATCCTACTTTCTTTCCTAAAAATCGTAATGAATTGGTTCCCCCAGGATTTCCACTACCATGTTCTCTAACATCAATACCTTTGTATTTTCTTCCTAAAACTATTGAAAAAGGAATGGCTCCTAACAAGTAAGCAACAACCAATAGTCCGTATTTAAGAAACATAAAAATCAACTCCAAATTTACTAATTACAATGTATTATAACATATGAAATTTAAATTTACACTACAAAAATTAATATCCATTTGTTATAATAGTAAAAGTAGTTAAAGAAGATAGGATGTGTTACACGATGGATACAGTAAATAAAAACTATACAGCAGATTCAATCCAAATTCTTGAAGAACTAGAAGCAGTTAGGAAACGTCCTGGTATGTATATCGGGAGTACTGACTCCCGTGGTCTTCATCATTTAGTATGGGAAATTGTTGACAATGCTATTGATGAAGTATTAGCAGGTTATGGAAAAGAAATTTCAGTTACAGTAAAAGAGGATAATAGTATTGTCGTTACTGACGATGGTCGAGGAGTACCTGTTGGAATGCATCAAAGTGGTGTTAGCGCTATAGAGATTATCTATTCTAGATTGCATGCAGGTGGGAAATTTGGCCAAGCTGGAGGTTACAAGGTCTCTGGAGGTTTACATGGTGTTGGAGCTAGTGTTGTAAATGCACTTAGTGATTTTGTAGATGTTACTGTACAAAGAGATGGTAAAATCTATCATATTCAGTTCAGCGATGGTGGTCGTAACGTTTCAGAACTAGAAGTAATTGGTGAAACTAAAAAAACTGGTACAACAGTTTGGTTTAAACCAAATAGCGAGATGTTCTCAACCTCTGTATTTAATTATCAAACACTTGTTGAAAGATTAAGAGAAAGTGCATTCCTACTAAAAGGTTTGAAAATGATCTTAATTGATGAAAGAACAAAGTCAAAAGATACTTTTATGTATGCAGATGGTGTGATTTCGTATGTTGATTTCATCAACACAAATAAAACAGCGATTCATGAAACAAAATTTCTTGAAGGAACTGCTCTTGATATTGAAGTCGAGATGGCTTTTCAGTTTACGAGATCATATTCAGATCAAATCTTCTCATTTGTAAATAATGTTCGTACTAAAGATGGTGGAACACATGAGACAGGTTATAAATCTGCAATCACAAAGTTATTTAATGAGTATGGCCAAAAAGTTGGATTAATTAAAAATGGAAGAAAATTAGAAGGAGCAGATATCCGAGAAGGATTAACAACTGTACTTTCTGTAAGGATTCCGGAAAGTTTATTGCAGTTTGAAGGGCAAACAAAAAATAAACTTGGTACTCCAGATGCAAGAACTGCAGTTGAACAAGTTGTTTCTGAAAAATTAACATATTTCTTTGAAGAAAATAATAACTTAACATATACATTAATTGAGAGAGCTTTAAAAGCGCAAATGGCTAGAGATGCTGCAAGAAAAGCTCGTGAAGAAGCTAGACTTGAAAAGAGAAAAAGTAAAATAGAAACGAATCTCTCTGGGAAATTATCTCCAGCACAATCGAAAAATCCCAAACGGAATGAACTTTACTTAGTCGAAGGGGATAGTGCAGGGGGAAGCGCTAAACAAGGACGAGATAGAAG
>JBFFKS010000288.1:0-2387 GCA_041555275.1 Xianfuyuplasma sp.
AATGCTAGCAGACTAGCATTTTTTTATTCCGTGTACTCTTAGATTGATTATTAGTCTGTATAAGACATAGTATTTAGGCTCTTTCTAATGTAATGGTTCTCTTCGTTTGGCGCGGTCATCAATACACAATCTTCTTTTTTTGAGAATGTATCATTTACTGTTTTTATAATTTTGCTATCTTAATTTGATTGATGTTCATTTATTTTGTTTATTAATTCCTCATCATCTGTGACAATTAACATTGGTATGTCAACTTCAATACCGTGTTCTACGGATGTTAAAACATATCCGTCAGTGCTATTACCTTCTCCAAATGCAGTTGTGTAGTTACCAGGTAAAAAGGTTATAAAACCACATGGGTAGATCATTGCATCTAAAGCTGTTCCTCCACCAAAAGTATCTTGTCCTAAAATTGTAGCTACACCATTTTCTTTTGCTATTGTTGATAGTCCAGTAGAGGCACTGAATGATGCATTTGATGTGAGGATATACCAGTTATAATCATACCATATTTGATCTACCTCAACCGTGTAGGTCATGCTTGAATTGTCTTTGGAAATTATTGTATGAAAAACTATTGGATCATCAGTCATTAATCCAATGATTCTAAATATTGAAGCAACATCTCCTCCACTATTTAGGGTAATATCTAGAACCACATTTTCAACTGATTCAGGGAGTAATTTTAATTGGTCTTCAATGATATCTGGTGTTTCCTTTTCAAACCCATAAAAATGAATAACTGCAGTTTTACCATCATCGATTAGTCTATAGAATGGCTCAGAATTATATTTTTCAACAAATAAGGCATATACCGTATTATATCCCCGTCTATATTGTGTTCTAGTGGGTCCTAAATAACTTGTAGCTAATTTTGAACCCATTGTTTCTGGGGATGAAGCGTAATAACCAATATGTGGTGAATGAGCATGAAGATCATCTAGTTCCTCTATTTGTCTTGCAAATTTAGCGTAATATGTGAGATCAGAAGATGTTATTAAGTACTCTGCCTTTGATGAAAAGCGATCTTTGAATGATTCGATTTCTCTATATGCTTTCATTTCAGAGAAGTAATCTAGGGATAAGGCAAGCATATAGTATGTTGATAGTCTTATATCATATGGTATTTCCTCACCATTTAGACTACTTGATAGAACTGTTTCGGGACTTAGGTTCCCATAGATATTGCTATCTATAAATAAACAGTAAGTACCCCCACTAATTTTGTCACCATTATAGTATGTTTTATATTGTGTTGCGTGGGTAAATAGCAAATTGGCAATATGAAATGGTATTAAGTATTTGAGTTCTCCATCATCTGAATGGATTATGAAATCAAAGTTGTATTCACTGAATGGTATTGTGACTTCGGTTCCTTCAACGACATCAACGTCAGTCACTGTAATATCACCATAGTCATTTCCCCATTGATTCATTCCTTGTAAAGTGAAGAATGAGTAGCTACTAACAGTAACAGTATTCAGAGTGAAATTGATTTCCATAGATTGTTTATACTCTGGATCTGGGGTGAAGAGTCCATTACTACTAAAATAGTTGTAATTTGAAATGATTGGATTATACTCAACTAGTAGTTTGTCTTCTTCCAATGTGCTGATATCTGATGTATCAATGTATGTTGTTTCATCGATTAAGCTAAGGAATGTTTCGATGTCAATATATGGCAATGCCCCATTATCAGCGAAATAGATATCAACATTTGCTACATCTAGAACAGTGTTGTCTTCACAATTTTCAAAAGGGATTGTTGATGAAGACGTAATAGAAATTTCCTCGAATGGTTCAACATCAATATCAAACGTCTTTGATGTTTGATAATCACCATTACTTGCTGTGACAGTAAGAGTGATTGTTTCGGTAGTATTTCCAATTGTTGGATTCATTATAAACCCATTATTTGATATTACACTTGTATTACTAGAACTCCAGTAAAGGGAAGTACCATTTGGTGTGTATTTAGTTAAGGATAATTTTTGTGATGTACCAAGTTCCTCTACCAAAGTAGGTAATACAATTGCTGCTAAATCCTCTGTGACAATGAGCTCATAATCAATTGGGGCTTCGGTTACTGTTATCATGAATGATTCAGCTGCTTCATTATCTGATGAATCAGTAACACTTACAAAAATTTCATATTCTCCTGCAGTTAATAAATCAACTGCGGTTGTATCAATTATTATGTCACTCGTTATATCACCGTCAACATCGTCAGTTGCAGTGATACCATTTAGATAGTTTGGAAGAACATCTCCAATTGTAAAATTGAGATTGTGATGTCCAGCAATTATAGGTGCAGTTACATCTGGATCAGGTTCGTTATCAACACATACATTATCAATCAATGTTTGATCTGTCGTACATTCAGGAAC
>JBFFKS010000289.1:0-2383 GCA_041555275.1 Xianfuyuplasma sp.
ACATAATTAATAAGACAAAAATATAGTTTCCAATTGTATAATATTTTAATTGTTGTGGTAAATAAATATAAATAATTTCATTAAAATATAATAACGCATATATCAGAATGAATGAAATAGTTACTGTTTGGAACAGTTCAATTATAGTTACTTTGTTCAAGTCATTTTTCGAAGCGCCAATTGATCTAAAAATGAGATAATCCTTTTTCTTAGAAAATTGAATATTCCTCAATACAAGATAACTTACAAAGTAAACCACAGTCATAAGTAAAATCATTAAGAATCCAAACCAAATGCCACTAATAATATTATTTACAATACTATTATATGTTTCTACTCCTGCAGGATAAATCGCATTATACCCTTCTGCCTTAATGATATCTATTACATTATCAGCATCAAATGAATCCGAAACAATTAAAGCTATTTGATATTTATCAATTGCTGCCAATTCATCATATAAGGTTTGATTCATCGCAATTTTACCATACTCATATTTTTCAGGATCTCCTTCTACTCCAACAACAGTTAACGTTTTATCGTTTTGAAAGAAACTTGAAGTTACATGTAAATCTATATCAAATGGAATAAACTCTTCCTCTAAATTATAATCAGCATTATGAATCATATAATAAGCTTGATTGAGGAAATCATAACCGAATTTTATTTCATTATCAGCCAATGTATTATCGATTACTAGTTCTGGATTCCATAAACTCATTTCACTAAATTCACCTTCAGCTAAGTCAAGAATATCTGCGCTAAAATTGATATAAGATTGTGCTCCTATATAAGCTTTTCCAATGATTACACTATCCTTGAAGAACTCTTCATGGACGTAAACACGATATCGCCAATCATTTGCGATGATGTCTTTAGAAACACCAACAACATCTAATAATAAATCAGGTTCAACATCCGCTTGACCTCCTGGACCTTCACCATAATAATATCTTCCAAATGAATAGAAAGATTCCATTTGATCGCCAACCTTATACCCCATACCTTCATCTACAACTACTTCTGTTGCATTTTGAGGTAGCCTACCAGATCTTAAGTCACGATCTTTAAGAATGACTGCTGGTGTTAAATACATTTGCTCATAATAAGACCAATCATATTCTTCTATTTCTGCAGAAATTACAAAATCTAATAAGACATCATGTTCTATTAGCATCATAACATCCTCTATATCCCTTAATTCTTGTAATTCTGTTAAAGAAAACACAGAATCATCAAACTTCGTTACAATAATGCGGTTCTCAATAACATTTTGGAAATATTCACTTCCATAATAGTTACCCGTATCTCCTTGGTTCTTTTTAAATACACCAAAGGATAACGCAAACGCCAATACGACAAACATCGTTACAATAATACTAAAGATAGAACGTCTTGGTGTTCTAAATAAGTTTTTAGTACTCATTCCTACAAGATTCATAAAACTCATTCTATAACTAGGAACAGACATACTATCTTCTACATCTGCACGATTACGAAGCACTTTATCTTCAACTACTTCACCATCAAATAAACGAATTCTTCTTGTCGCATAATCTTTGATTTCATCATAATTATGCGTTACAACAATTACCAGTTTATTTTCTGATATTTCCTTTAACAATTCGATAATGTTTCTACTTGATTCACTATCTAGGTTTCCGGTTGGTTCATCACAAACAATAACGGGACAGTCTTTCGCAAGTGCTCTTGCGATTACTGCTCGTTGTTTTTGTCCCCCAGATAATTTTGACGCCTTATGATGGGTATGAGATTCTAATCCAACTCGTCTAATTAACTCTAATGCACGTTCTTTTCTCTTCAAAGGATCATATCCTTGAATCTGTAATGCAACCAATACATTTTCATAAACACTATACGAATCAATAATGTTATAACTTTGAAAAACAAATCCTATGTATTGTCTACGGTACGTTTCCCATTCATCAATCGAAAAATAAGAGGTTTCTTCCCCATTGATATACATCTCTCCGTCTTCATATGTGTCTAATCCACTAATAACATTTAGTAATGTACTTTTCCCACTACCTGATTCCCCTGTTACTGCAATAAATTCCCCAAGTTTAAATTCAAGAGAAACTTTTCTAAGTCCAAGAGCAACAACATCATTAGAGTGATAGTATTTTGATACATTCTCTAATCTAAGCATTTTATTCACCTCGCAAATATTTAGTTTTTATCATAAACATTATACTAGATATGGACCTAGTTTACAAACATATATGCTAAGATACACAAATAGCATTGCAAGTTTCTAAATTGGTATTTAGGAGTTTTTAAATCTTGTTTTTTTAAACGCTTAAATATTAAAGATAATAGATAAAGTCTTTATAAAGATATTATCTTGTGCAATTTTGATACT
>JBFFKS010000290.1:0-2352 GCA_041555275.1 Xianfuyuplasma sp.
CAATCTATATCAAAAACTTAAGGAGGAGTAAGATGGAAACTTTAGCATTAATACTAGCAGGGGGTAGAGGTAGTAGATTAGACATTCTATCAGAAAAACGCGTAAAACCAGCAGTTCCTTTTGCTGGGAAATTCCGTATTATTGATTTTACTATTAGTAATTGTACAAATTCAGGGATTTATAATATTGGAATCTTAACACAATACTTACCATTGTCATTAAATGAACATATAGGTGTTGGAAAACCTTGGGATTTAGATAGAAGAGATTCTAGTTTAACGTTACTTCAACCATATAAAGAATGGTACGCAGGTACTGCTGACGCTGTCTTACAAAACATCAATTATATTAAAAGGAAAAATCCTAAATATACACTTATTCTAAGTGGTGATCATGTTTATAAGATGGATTATCGTAAAATGATAAAATTCCATCAGGAAAAAGGAGCAAAACTTACCATAGCTGTTCAACCAGTTGCATGGGAAGATGCACACCAATTCGGGATTCTAACAAGTGATAAAGAAAACAAAATCACTAAATTTTCTGAAAAACCAGCAGAACCAGATAGTAACCTTGCATCAATGGGAATTTATGTCTTTGATACAGATGTATTACTTGACGCTATTACAAAGGTTAAAGATCCTAATCTAGATTTTGGTAAACATATTATCCCTTATTTATTAAAGCAAACAGATTTATACACATATGTTTTTGAGGATTATTGGAAAGATGTTGGAACATATGACTCTTATTTACAATCAAGTATTGAACTCACATCAACAGTTGATAAAATACCTCTTGATATGTATGATCGTAATTGGAAAGTATATACTAAAAGTGAAGAACTACCAAGTGTTAAAATCGGTAGTAAGGCAGATATTAAGCAAACATTATTATCAAACGGTTGTATTGTTGCTGGGACAGTAAAAAGAGCTGTTTTAAGCCCTGGTGTAATTATTCACCCAGGAGCAACAGTTATTAATAGTGTCATTCTAAATGATACAGAAATTTTCCCAGGTGCGTACGTTGAAAATGCAATTATTGATAAAAGATGCAAAATTATGGAAAATGTAATTATTGGTGATGGAGATGACTACACACCAAATAAAGAGAAACCAGAAATATTATCTAGTGGAATAAATGCGATTGGTTCAAATACTATTATTCCTAAAAATACGGTTATTAAACGTAATTGTCGTATCTTTGGTGGGGCTACATTTAAAGAAAAAATTATTGATTCAGGAAGTACATTACGATAAAAAAAAGGCTGATTTAGCCTTTTTTTATTAGTTCATCCACAATTTTTAAATAATCGATTCTTGGTGCAAATCCCTCAGCAATTAAATACCCATGTTCTTTAATTTCATCAATGGTAATAGATTTACGACCATTTATACTACGCTTATAGTATTTAACAATATATTTCGCTTCTAATAAATAGATTTCATCTAGAGCTTTAAAAAATATTAATACAAAACTGATTCCTTGATGTTCTTCTATACTATTTAAATGTTCAATTTGGTGATTGTGAATATTGGATAAAGGAAAACTTGTTTTATTCATAGTCTCTTTTGCTTCAAAATCTATGTATTTCCCTTTATAGATACCATTATAATCTGTTGTAGAAGGTACTTTATAATATGCTTCCCTAATAACTGCACCAGTTCTTGATGGATAATCTACTTTAACAATCGTTATTGGAATTGGCTTTTTATGAATAATTGCGATATTATGTGTTAAATAATAAAGATTGGTTTCATTTATGATATTTTCAAAAGACATTCCACGATTAGAATGGTTTTGTTTCTGCTTAGCAAATGATGATTTCTTTGTTGGATAGTTAACCATAATATCACCTCAATATATAATATATCACAAAAATATTGTAAAGAATACCTTTTCATATTGAAAAAAAGATGAAAATAGTGAACAATAGAGATAAGAATGATATAATAATAAAGACGAAAACTAAAAGGAGGTGTCATAATGGCTCGTATAAAAATATTTGCGTTAGGTGGACTTGGCGAAAATGGCAAGAACATGTATTGTGTTGATGTAGACTCTAAACTTTTTATATTAGACGCAGGTCTAAAATATCCAACGCTTGAATTATTTGGAGTAGATAGTATCGTTCCTGATTTTACATTCTTAGAAAAGAATAAATCTCGAATTGTAGGACTATTCCTTAGTCATGGACACGAAGATCACATTGGTGCAGTACCTAAATTGTTAAGAAACATAAATATACCAATATATGGTTCTTATTTTACATTGGCAATACTAAAGGATTCTCTTAAAGACAATGACTTAAATGTTGAAGACTATAAATTCCATATCGTTTCATCTAAAAAA
>JBFFKS010000291.1:0-2344 GCA_041555275.1 Xianfuyuplasma sp.
ATAATAAAATAGAATGCTTTGAAGTTCAAAGTATCTTGTTAAAGTGCCAAACCGCTACATTTAGCGGTTTGGAGAGCGCTTTCACGATAAAAAAATGAGTGTTTTTGAGCTAAAAAACATTCTTTTTTTTACTCTTTTGTGCTAAAATATTAAATGTGGTTTAAATATAAGTATTTTATATGCATAGATGGGAGAGAAGTTGATGAAAAATTATTTTAAGAAATTTAGTATTTTTAGTTTAGGTTTATTATTAGTTTTTGTGCTAGTTGGTTGTGACACTGAACCAAAAGAAAAAACTTGTGATACAGGTTATGTTCTCAATGACAAAGAGGTTTGTGTTTTAGTTGAAGTTGAGGAAACTCCTGATACAACTGATCCAGTTATTAGCGGAGCAGCAAATATAAATTATGTAATGGAAGATCCAGCGCCTGTTTATACAACTGGTGTTACTGCAAGTGATGACACCGATGGTGACTTAACGAGTAGTATTACTGTAAATAGTAGTGCTGTTGATTTAACTACAGCTGGTACTTATGTAGTAACATATACAGTGAGCGATGCAGCAGGGAATTCAGATACAGTTTCAATTGATGTTATTGTAAGTGAAAAGGTATTAACAAATGAAGAATTAGCAAAATTAGATTTGGCTCAAATTGATTTAAGTGGTGATGAATTAACATTACCTCGTTTTGGAGCTAATGGGACTTTCTTTTATTGGGATACTAGTAATCCTCGTTACATCTCAGCAAATGGGTTTATTATAAATCCTCCTGTTGGAAGCGACCCAGTAGATGTTCTTTTAAGTGTTACGGCAGTTAATGGTTCTTATATGGAAGACAAAACATTCTCATTTACAATCCAACCAAATCCTGAAGTTGTGATTGCTACTTCAGAATCGTTTGAATTTGAAGCGATTGATGGGGAGTGGACAGTAGCTCCAGATCTTGATGTTGAGTTGTTCTTTGAAGAAAATGGAAATATTCCTTATATAAATGTAGAAACATTTGTAGATATGTTGAATGGTGTAATTGATTCAGATGAGTTGGTTTATACACCAATTGATGATGATAAATTGGAAGTTAGTTATGATGTAGAATGGGAAGATTTTGATGGTTCAATTATTAATGAAACATTCAGTATCTTAATCGACTTTACTGAAAACACTGTAACGACTGATGATGTTTCTTTCTTTGGTAATTATCAAGTTGAGACTGAATCGGATTATGGTGAAGGTTTAGAGTATGTTGATGCTTACTACAAAGAAGGTGAAACAGTTGTTTATGACTTAGGAGCTTACAACTTCGATATCGTTATTCACGAAGTTGATGGCGTTAAAAACTATTTGATGCCTTTTAGCATTGCAAACTTCTTATTTACTGGAGATTTATACTACCATGCTTATTACAATGGTGATAAGATTTGGGGTATTGATTTTATGACAGTATATTCTAGTGATGAAGCAGACGAAGCAAATGTGGGATTAACCAAAGTTAGTTCTCTAAATGGAACTGATATGCCTGAGGATGTTAAATTAGCGACATATCATTTCTTATCATTTTCTTTTGATTATTTCTTTGGTAGAAGAGAAGAGTTTGGTGTAGAAACATATTACGATATTTTCTCTTATAGTGCAGAATCTATTATTGATGGATCAACAAACTTCATTATCAACAAAATGTTTGATATTGCTTACGGTCTAGATGATATGCATACTTCATTCCAGTTTATGGGACCATATGCAAGTGATCCTTATGGAACAAAAGGTGTTTCTATAAGTGATGTTGGACCAAAAACGAAAGCATTTTATGAAAAATTCTGGGCAATCGGAGATGCATTGGCAATTAAATACGGTGGAGAAGAAAACATTCCAAGTAGAACTGCAGTCAGATTAATTGATGATGGTAAGACTGCTGTTGTATTTATGCCAGAAATTGATATCGATGTACCAGATGAGTTCAAAGCTATCTTAGAAGCTTTACCAGCAGGTGTAGAGAATGTTGTATTAGACTTAACATATAACACTGGTGGTAATAGCGGAGCAGCGATGCGTGTGTTTGGTTATATTACAGAAGAAACATTAGAATCTCATTATTACAATCCACTAGATGGTTCTGCGGTTACTTACTTTGTAGAATCAGATTATGTAGCATATACGCAATACAACTGGTATGTATTAAGTTCTAACTCTTCATACAGTGCAGCAAATAAAATGGTTAGCCAAGCAAAAGAGTTTGGAATTCCAGTGTTAGGACAAAAATCTGGTGGTGGAGCATCATCAGTTGGATTGATTGTATTCCCAGATGGAACTGGAATTGCGACAAGTTCAAACAATTTAATTTCAATC
>JBFFKS010000292.1:0-2333 GCA_041555275.1 Xianfuyuplasma sp.
AGTCCAATATCAACGAGTGCATTTATATGAGTTTGCTCAGTATCATTGATACCTAGTTGTCCATAGTCATTATACCAAGTTGAGAACACTTTTCCTGATTCGGTTAATACCAATGCAAATCTACCATATTCAGAATTACTTGCAACAAAGTCGATTGTTTCACCTAAAATAGCGAAGTCATACTCTGTTCTGTGTTGGTAATCATTGTTATCAAATCGATATACCTTATAGTCATCAGCTTGATAGAATACGATATCATCATATCCATCATGCTGTGAATTAAATTTACTTATTGAAAGAACATCAATCATATCAGCAAATACTTCCACTTGTCCGTTTTGCATATATTTGATTGTTCCGTCATCCATTAAAGCGATTGCTGCATATCTTGTTAATTCAATATCTGCTACATCTGTAAATCCTTCAAGTTGAACTGGCTCATTGAAATAATTGTTATTTGTTGAACCAATAATACCGTCCCAGTTATATCCTTGTCCCCAAACAGTTCCATCGTCTTTCAGAGCCAAGAATGTATCAAATGTAGTTGAAATCTTCGTAATACCAGAAAATCCGCTTACTTTATTTGTAGAAGTTTCTTGTATGTTCCATACTGTACCATCAGATTTTAATGCATATGATCTCCATCCTTTTGATACGATTTGAACAACATCAACTAGATTGTTTACTTTTTTAGGTACAACAGCATTGTTATTACCGATATACCATACTGTTCCATCTTCCATCAATGTATAGATGTACGTGTTATTCTCATCCCATCCACCAATAGTAGCTTGAACAACAGCTAATTCTGTGGTGAGTTCTGCTGAAACATTGATGATAATATCATCATATATTCCTGTGTTTTCTGCATAAACACGAATTACAACATTACCAATTCCTACTGGTTGTAATAATCCAAATTCATCGATATAAGCAATCGATTCATCACTTGAATACCATACTAGATTTTGATTTGTCGCATTAAACGGAAATACACTAGCTAATAAATCAACATTACTATCACTTAGTGAAACCGATTTGTATTCTTCTTCTAAATAAATTTCAGTTACTGGAACTACAACTGCAATGTCAACAGATGATGTAAATAGTCCATCAGCACTTGTTGCGGTAATTGTAACAGTACCAGAATCAAATCCAGTAACAACACCAAATTCATCTACCGAAGCAATTAGTTCATCACTTGAAGACCAAGTAACCCCACGTTCAGTTGTATTAAATGGTTCAAAATCAATTACCAATCGATAATTATCATTTATATCTAATTGAGCAATTTCTGAAACAACAGTTAACCCAGTTAATGGAATTGTTTCTGTTACTTTGATATTAATTGTTTTCTCAACAACACCATCAGCAGTTGCAACTGTAATTGTTGTTTCACCAATACCTACAGGATTTACAACACCGTTCTCATTGACAGTAACAATTAACTCATCATTACTTGTCCAAATCAAATCACTTTTTGCACCTGAGAATGGTTCTATACTATATTGAATTTGATAGTTAGATGTTAAATTACCGATTGTAATGTTCTCACTATCAAAAATAATTTCATTAATATAAATTGGACCTTCTATTTCAAATAGATATTGATCGGTTCTATTAGTGAAATATTGTCCTTGACGATATGATGCGTATTCTGAATATACTTGATAGTAATCATAATTGTCTTTTTTAGGTTCAATTTCATTTGCGAGAGTTCCATCAATCCAACCATATGTTTGATCGAAATAATCATATTTTAGTCCTAAAGTAACTCTAAACCAGTCAAGATTAGCATCAATATAGGCTTGTTCTTCTGGTGAATTAATTACTGCTAAAGAACCACCTAAATATTCAGCATATCTCTTAATTGCAGTCATTGTCGCATTTGAAGTAATGACGATATAGGTTTTACCTAATTCATCGTCTCTGAATATTTTATTTGTGTTCATATATATATCATAATCATTTCCATATAAATTACCATCAGAAGTGTACATACTTAAGTCACCCCATTGGGTTTCTCTATATGAGAAGTTATTTAAGAATACATTATTAACAGCATATTGCTCATTAAAATATAATCCACAACTGTCAAATAAGTTTCCAAATAGTTTTCCCTCCACTTGAAGATTTACCAATTCATCAAAAATACTATTTGAGATAATAGATGCATAGACTTCCGGACTTCTTGTACTTTGCCAAAAATCTCCTGAATTGTAATAGTAATAATACATTCTATCTGAATTCATCGTAAATTTAACATGGTCTATTACGCTTGCTTGAATATTAGGATTTACGATATTTGCATATTGAATATTAATTATCCCACT
>JBFFKS010000293.1:0-2319 GCA_041555275.1 Xianfuyuplasma sp.
CATCTTTAAATGCTACTACTGATGGAGTAGTACGTGCTCCTTCAGCGTTTGCAATTACTTTCGCTTCGTTTCCTTCCATTATAGATACACATGAATTTGTTGTACCTAAATCGATTCCAATAATTTTTCCCATATTATTTCACTCCTTATTTATTCTGAAATTTTTACTATTGCAGGTCTCATGACTCTGTCTTTAAACATATATCCTTTTTGTAATACTTCTATTACAATATTAGGTTCTTTTCCTTCGACTTTTTCAACCATTATTGCTTGATGGAAGTTTGGATCATACTCTTCATTAAGAGCATCAATTTCACTTACTCCTTCTTCTTCAAGCGCTTTATGGATTTGATCTTTAATCATTTTAAATCCTTGAACGAAGTTTTTAGTTGCTTCTTCAGTTACTTCATGACTTAATGCTAAGTCAAAATTATCAATTGGGTTAATTAGTTTTTTCGTTATCCCCATGGCTGCATATTTTCTTTCTAATATGCGTTCTTTTTCAAGTCTTTTCTTAACATTTTCTAAATCTGCATGTTCCTTCAAATAATCATTTTGTAATTGCTTTACTTTTTCTTCAAGTTCTTTAATCTGTTCGAGAAGTTCCTCTTCTTTTGTTTTTACTAGAGTTTCTTCTTCAGTGACCTCTACTGTAGAGTCAACTTTCTTGTCAGTTTTCTTTTTCGTCATCATTTACTCCTTATATATTTTGGACATGTGTGCCGCAAGATATTTCACAAGTGGAATTACCTTTTGATATTCCATTCGTGTCGGTCCAACGATAGCTATCGTTCCCGAATCTTTTCCATTTAATTCATATGGCACAGTTATAACAGTACAATCTCGCATAGCACTAATTTGATTTTCTTTTCCAATACGAACTGTTAGTCCTTGTCTTTCTGTATTTTCTACCAATCTAAAGATATCATTTTGATCGAAAAATGCAAGCAATTCTCTCACACGATTCACATCGCTAAATTCTGGTTGATATAACATCTTATTTTTACCAGATAAATAGGTTTTACTTTGAGTAAATTTCGTAAAAGCATCTAGAAATGTATCAATAATAGTCTCATTATAAATCAGTATTTCTTTAATACGTTGCGTATTAATTTCGTAATGTAATTTTTCACTTACTTGATTAATAGGACAGTCATAGAGAATCTCGTTAAAGATTTCAATTACACGTTTCATATCGTCAGTACTCAAACTCTCAGGAACTTCAATTTGTTTACTTTCAACATGACCAAGGTTCGTAACCATAAGTAATATACAAGCGTCTTTCTGTAATGGAATTAACTCAATTTTTTTTACTTTTGCTCCATATCCACCTGGACCCAAAGCGATAGTAGTATAATTTGTTAACTGCGATAATAAATTCATTGCTTGTTTAATAGCTTCTTCACGTTTGATATCACTGTTATTAAATAGCTCATCAATTATATTGAAGCTTTTGTTGTATGCAATATTATCTCCTAATAACTGTTCAATATAATAGTGATATCCTTGATCACTAGGAACACGTCCACTTGATGTGTGTGTTTTTTCAATGAAGCCCAAATCTTCTAAATCAGCCATTTCATTTCTAATGGTGGCAGAAGAAAATTCCAACATTTTAGATAAGGTCCTCGACCCTACAGGTTCTGCTGTTCGTATGTATTCTTCAATAATTAATTTCAAGATTAATTCTTGTCGTTTTGTAAGCATAAACACACCTCCATTAGCACTCTTTATTGTTGATTGCTAACAACATTATACTACACCATTTTAGCAGTGTCAAGAAAAGAGTGCCAAAAAAATAATAACAGCCTTAATAGGCTGTTATTTAATGTAATATGGACAATTATTTTTCATTGTCAAGACTGTTGTATACGCGCCATGACCTGGGTAAATAATATCGTTATCGCCAAATTTATTTAATAGTTTATTGATGCTTTTTTCTAAATCATACTGATTACCAGTTGGTAAGTCTGTTCGACCGACACCATCACTAAAAATCAAATCACCAACAAAGACACTCTTCTTATATCTAAAACTTGATGAACCTCTGGTATGACCCGGATTATGAATAACGCTTATATCGTTTATCTTTAAAGGAAAGACTGAATTTTCTTTAAATGTTTTAATCCGATGTTTGTCCCCAATTACGATCTTACTATACGTTAATGATGAAGCATTTAAATTAGGATCAAATAAGAAATCTCGTTCTAACTCGTGAATATATACATCACAATCGTATTTTTTCATTAAATCATTCAAGGAAAAAATATGATCAAAATGCCCATGTGTTAATAAAATATATTTAACAACAAGTTCTTC
>JBFFKS010000294.1:0-2306 GCA_041555275.1 Xianfuyuplasma sp.
CAAAAATAGTTAAGGCTCATTTCATATCTTAAAACTTACATATACTTTGAAAGAAAGCGGAAAAATTCTTTTTTTAGATCGCCATATATTCGCCTTTGAGTTTCAATACGGTTTCGAAACTCAATGTGTTTTTCAACTAGTACCTTATCTAGTACATCTTCCTCTCTTTTCCCGTTCTCTACTATATCGTTTTCATGAATATTAATATCATGCTGCATCACATTAATAACTTCTCCTTGAAGAATGAATTGATTTTGATAATGTTCCAATTGGGCTAGCACATTTTTATCAGTCCATCGTGTTACAATTTCACTTAATCTATTTTCAAAAGATTTTAACTCATCTTCCCAAAAGAAAAGTTCCCGATTCCATAGTTTGTGCTCAAAATGCAAATCCGAATTATAATAAACTTCTTTTTCCATAATGTTTATGTTTAAAAAACAATATAATTTAAGTATGCTTTCAAAGCTTTGTATTAATTCAACATGAAGTGTTTAATATAAAGGTAGATCTGTAATTCTTTGATGACGAACTCTTACTTTACATCTATATCGGTTAAATCGATTTTTTTATTTTTATGATGTTATCATCCATCTTTATAAAGCTAAAATTCAATTTAAGGCTCCTTATACTTCAACTATAGCTCATCAATCAATTTTTCATGTTCTAATCGGTTAATTATTTTAGCCACATAATCTTTTATTGTTGATGAAATTGATTGTGGATTAATCAGATTAAATGAACCTGTCCAAACCAGCGATTTACTATCTTCTGTATTAAGATTATAAATAGAAGTTTCTACATTATATACTTTATAGGACTCATAGTATTCTGGAGTGTAATAAACATCTTGAAATCTATAATAATAATGACCAAAATGTGACCAACGATAACCAATTGTATAATAATTTGGCGAGTAACTTATTTTCTCATCAACCCCTTTTACAGCTGTAATTATAACAGCATCAAACCCTTCATCTGATATTTCTTGTATCATTTGATCTACTTCCTCCTCTGTTTTTTTAGATGTAGTAAAAGTTTTATCAAAAACAATTGTACTTTCCTCAGCATAAATGCTGCGAAGTAAAAAAGCTTTCTTCAATTGTTCTTCAAATATCTTACGTGCAGTAAGATTATCCGTAATTCCAACTACCAATAGTTTTTGTGGTTTAAAAGAATTAATTTCCTGATTCTTCCAACTACCAACAAATCTTGTTGAGGAACAAGCAGCTACAACTAATAGCCCAATTATTAAGAGTATTCTTTTCATGATACTAATTTTTAGTATTGTAAAAATAGAAACACCTAACATTACATGTAATGATTTATATCATTTACCAATAGTGATTTATATCAATTTTCAACTGAATACACTAAAATTAGACCCAATTTCAAAATTTTATTTATCATTTATCAAACTTTTAATAATCAATTCTTTCGATAAACATTTAATAAATACACTCTTTGATTTTTATCATTTTAAATTTCTTATAGTATTAATAATTTAGTTAAAAATATAAAGTTATGCCTATCTCAGAATTTCAACCATTGCCAAAAAAAACTTTTGAAACTTTGGCCGCTGAACACAACTTGCATTGTGTTTCTATATATCTTCCAATGCACAAAAAGGGCAAAGAACAAAATGAACGCTTAGCGCAAGCTAATTTAAAATATTGTATTAAGGAAGTATACAAAACACTGGTTAAAAGTCAAATGAATGATCAAGAAATTAACAACTACCTTAAGCCAATAGAAGACCTTATAGCCTCCGTAGAGTTATGGAGAAATCCTTCAGAAGGTTTAGCCATATTTCTAAATAAAAAGGAATTACGTTATTTTGTACTTCCTATCCCATTCGAAACCAAGACTGATGTGAGTGATCATTTCTATTTAAAACCACTGTTACCTTTATATCATGAAGATGGTGATTATTATTTGTTAGAATTAAGCCAGGATTATGTAAAGCTTTATGAAGCCTCCCGATATGGTTTTAAAGACCTTTTTATTGAAAATTTTACTCCTGACCAATTAGAAAAGACTGTTGGATTTGATTATAGACCTAAAATGCTACAGTTTAGAAGCGGTCAAGACTCACATAAAGGTGCAGGATCCTTTCATGGACATGGAGAAGGTAAAGATGATGACAAAAAAGAATTAATCAATTTTTTTAGGGCAATAGACAAAGGGGTAATACAGGAAATCACCAATAAAAAAGCTCCGTTAGTAGTAGCTTGTGTAGATTCGTTATTTAATCTCTATAAAGAAACTAATTCCCACCCAAACCTTTATAAAAAAAACATTAGTGG
>JBFFKS010000295.1:0-2303 GCA_041555275.1 Xianfuyuplasma sp.
TGTATTGCACGCTTGAATTTCACCTTTTCTTATTTGTATTTTTATTGCCTGGTTCATTGTTCAGTTGCGTTCACAAAAATAAAAGATTGTTTTTTAGACTTGTCCACGACATTTATCTATCGACATTGATTTTAGGATAACTTGAATGTCTTCATCACTCGATGTTTAACTCATTAAAGAATCACCTCGTTTTCCATAATATCATGGAACGAAAGTATTTTGATATTTCATATCGATTTGTTTAAAGGGGACAGATATGTCCTACAACACACCAATTTCATTTTTCCTCTTTTCAATGATGATAATTTATTATATAATCTAATATGTGAGATAAGGGATATATATGTGTACACACACATAATTACAATACGTCTTGCGTATTGTTTTTTTATTACTCCATGGGATTAGAAAACATAAAGTAATTTTTTAACAACTATATTTAACTAATCGCGTAATTGATAACCTTATTCGAACTACAACAACAATTTATTATACATATAATGTAGATGGTACTTTACTAAGTATGAATTAAAATGGGAATGAATATTTTTATATAACAAATCTCCAAGGAGACATCATTGAACTAGTTGACATTAATGGTACCAGTGTGACAAAATACAAGTACGATGCTTGTGGTAATATTAAATATCAAACTGGATCAATGGCAAATATAAATCCATACCGTTACCGTGGATATCGTTATGATGACGATACAGGTCTTTATTACCTAAATAGCAGATACTATAATCCTGTAATTGGTAGATTTATTAGTGCAGATGGTTTGGTAGGTAGCCAAGGTGATATCTTAGGACACAATATGTATGCATATACTCAAAACAATCCTGTGATGTATACTGATTACAGCGGGTTTGCTCCACAATGGTTGAAAACTATGGGTACAGTTGCTGCTGCTATTGCCGTGGTATGTTTGGTTACTGCGGCAGTTACTCTTACTGCTGGAGCAGCAGCATATGTCATTTTGGGAGCTGCGGCCCAAACAGGAATTGCTACAGTTATGATTGGTGCTGCATCAGGAGACTAATAGCAGGTTCAATAAGTGTGGTGGGTCAAACTAGTTTAGGGGATGAGTCAATAGATTTTGGCACGTTAGCAATCGATACGTTTACTGGATCCGCCTTTGGTGCTATATCGGGATTCGGAGGTTCTAGTGCCACACTTGGCACGAAAATGGCCATAGGTGGCTCAAAGATTGGTTTGGCAACGGCTTCAGCTACTTTGCATGGACTTAATCAAGGATTATCTCCAAGCCAGATTTATAATTCAGCTAACAATAAAGGAATCTCTGCAATGCTTGTTCAAACGACGCTAATTTTTGGATTGGCATTCATTGGTGGAGGTTCTACAAGCGGTTTTATCAGTAAACTAACTACTAATCCAAATACAACATCGTCCATGATTATTGCTGGAAGTATGGTAATCGATTTTGTATATAGCAGAAACGGAGAATAAATGTGGGAGAAATATGGGAATTTGTTAAGTATGCACTTTGGTGTGCTGGTAATTTGTTCATAAGTGTCATTGGAAAGGGAGAAACATCAGAACATTGGGTGAAGGATACGATTGTTGGGTTCATAACATTTATAATCATATTGTTTCTTCTTTACTGGTTATTTAGATTAACAGGATTGCTCAAGATAGAAAAATAGTCATCTATGAACTTTAGAGAATGTGTATTGAGCATGTGATTAAGTCAAAATCATTGGATTTCAATCATGTGTAATACTTATGTCTGTAAACACGACTCAGTCATGCAGGCATATGATACTAATGTGAACTCAACATGACACATAAAGAAGATAATTATTTTATAATTAAAAATCCATTCAGGAGTAAGTGAAATCTATACAGGAACTTATTATTATATTGACACTGAAAAGGCGACCTCTCGGCTCGCCGTTTTTTGTTTGCATTTTCATTGCCATATTCATTGTTCAGTTGCGTTCACAAAAACAAAAGATTGTTTTTTAGACTTGTCCACGACACCTATCTAACGACATTGATGTTGTAAACAACTTAGATTACTTTTCTATCTTTGTTGCCTTTGGTTGCTTTACTTCTTTTTCCTTTTTTAGATCCAGGATAGATTCTATTCTATCAATTGATTTTAGGGTAACCTGGATGTCTTCATAACTTAATGATTTACTCATAAAAAAAATGTTAGTAAACACATTCTTTTATGTGTCTACTAACATTTTACTCTTTCACTGTAACAGTGTCCTTTATCATATATTCAAACAAGCTTCTTTGGCGATCTTTTTTTGAGTCATATCCAAACTTAGAAA
>JBFFKS010000296.1:0-2300 GCA_041555275.1 Xianfuyuplasma sp.
AAAGTATCTATCATGAGATACAAATATAATTGGACCACCAAATGATCCGAAAACATCTTCAATTATATCTTTTGTCTCAATATCCAAATGATTCGTTGGTTCATCAAGAATCAATAAATCAGGATCTTTTAGCATCAGCAAGCATAAAACCAATCTTACTTTTTCTCCTCCACTAAGGATGTTGATTGGTTTATCAAGATCTTCGTTATAAAACAAGAACCTTGCTGCAATACTTCTAACGTCTTTATTTGTATACATTGGATAATAATCATGAATTTCTTGAAAAATTGTTTTATTCATATTTAGAGTTTCTTGATTTTGATCAAAGTACCCTATTTTATAAGGTCTTAAGAAATCAACTTTTCCCTTCAAAGGTGCTAGTTTTTTCTCAATAACTTTTAATAATGTTGTTTTCCCTGTTCCATTTGGTCCAACAATTGCTAATTTATCGTAACCTCGCATAGAAAAGTTTATGTTTGATAACAAGGGTTTTCCATAACCTATACTTAAATTTTCAGCACTTAAAATAACATCTCGTGTTGACCTTTTCTCTTCGAATTTCATTTTTACATTTCTTTTAGATATATGAGGTTTATCAATTTTGACTATTCTGTTTATTTTTTTAACTCTATCTTGTGCTATACTAGCTCTTTTTGAGTTAAATCGAAAGCGATCTACAAAGCTTTGAAGATGAGCAATTTCTTTTTGTTGACGATTAAATTGTCTTAGTAATAATTCATACCGTTTCGCTTTTTCCTCTTGATATTGATCGAAAGTACCATAATATACATGACTTGTTCCTTGATCTATTTCAATCATCTTTCGACATACTTTTGAAATGAAATATTTATCGTGCGTAACTATCAACAAAGCGCCTTCGTATCTATTTAGGTAGTCTTCTAACCAATCAATAATTTCAATATCTAAGTGGTTTGTTGGTTCATCTAGAATTAGTAAATCTGGTTCTATTAATAACAATTTTGCAAAAGCTACTCTTGTCTTCTCACCACCACTAAAGGTATTAATAAATCGGTTATACTCTTCTACTTTAAATCCAAACTTACTGAGGATTAGTTTTATTTTATAATGATATTCATATCCACCTCTTGTTCTAAATGAGTTTTCAAATGAAGCATATTTGCTAACCAGTTCTTCATTATGTGGATCTATAGCCAACTGTTTTGTCAACTCTTCTATTCTATTTTCAAGATTAATTAAGTCTTTAAACACTGATAACATTTCCTCTTCAAGTGTATGATTTTTACTCGAAATTACATCTTGTGATAAATATCCGATTCGGGCTTTATTATTCTTGTGAATGTCTCCACCATCAATTTCAATATTCCCTAAAATCATTTTTAGCAAAGTTGATTTTCCAGTACCATTCTTTCCGATTACCGCTATTTTATCTTTACTATTTATTTCAAACGAAATGTTTTGAAACAACACTTCTCCATTAAATTCTTTTTTTAATTTTGATAAACTTAATATATTCATCGTGATCACCTCATCCATATAAAAAATGTCTTCCATCACAAAGATGAAAGACATATTTAGGTCTATATTAAAGACATAAAATTACAATTCTATACAGAATTATAGTCTACACATAAGTGATGGTTTGGGCATAACAAAAAACGCTCTTTTAGCTACGTTACCTGTCATTACTAATACAAATTTGTTGAACATTCCCATCACCTCTTTCTTTTTTATAATTTTTTTCGTTTATTTAAAATCTTAACCTTTTTTAGTTTAGCATACAATAAAGCCATTGTAAAGGTAAAAATTGTGATATTTTTCTAAATTTCGTCATCTACAAATACTTCATCTGGTGGTGTCAGTAAAACATCAGGATTTGCCATGATTTTATTTGCTAGTTTTATGGCACTAGCGAAATAATAGCCATCAACAATACGTTCATCAACAACAAATTTCAAATCCATTGCTCTTTTATTCATTACATTTAAATCCTCTTCAATTATTTGCTCTTTTGATCTTAAACCGAAAGCAATAAAGATTGTTGTAGTACCAAAATTATATAAATGGTGGTATACAGGTTTTATACCCAAAGACCCAAGGTCTGTAACGAATATGCTAGAGTGAAACGGCATTGAATCAATAAAAGATTTAGGTAACCATCCGTGTCTATCGAGTCTTTTTACAGTCCAGACTAACATTGATAGAATGAAGTTAGGAAATAAACTAAAGAATTTAGCAATCTTATCTGTTGAATTCTTTTCAACTTCTTGTCCTTTATTAATATCAATCTCTTTATTTAACTTATCACAAACATCGTAAAT
>JBFFKS010000297.1:0-2277 GCA_041555275.1 Xianfuyuplasma sp.
TGGCCCGCTTGCGCAGGTCAAGGCTCCATTCGGACTGCAGTTTGACGGGGAAGACTTCCAGCCCTCGCTGCTGCAGTGCATAGGTCCAAATGCGACCAAACTCGATGTTGTCGCTTACGATCAGGGTGTTCATTGTGTTTTGCTCCGCTACCGGCCAGTGTGAATGTAGGGATCGATATGATGACCTGTGCGAAAGCCCACTTGGGATTGGCGGATAAATGCCGTCAGTTGCATGTGAAGGTGGCTCCATATGGCTTGCGGTATGACTGCAAACCATTTTCGGATGGTTGCCCGGAGTCGATTCGGGTATTTTGCGAATGTAACTAATCAAAAGCTAACATATTACGGAGACAAAGTGGGTAAAAAAAGTGTGAATTTTTCTCATACTGATATGGTTAATAGTTAACAAATGACATTGATAGATGGTTTTATGAAAGTATATCCATTCTTAAAATATGATTTACTTGTGGCAGGAGTATTACTGCATGACATTTGTAAAACAGTTGAATTGTCAGATTATGCTGGTCCTGAATATACGAGAGAAGGACGTCTTCTTGGACATATAACAATGGGCGTTAAAGAAGTAGAAGTAGTTGCGGAAAGACTTGGATATCGCGGGACTGAAGAAGTACTTCTAATGGAACACATGATTCTTAGTCACCACTACTATGGTAATTTCGGTTCACCAAAGAAAACAAATATTCCTGAAGCGTTAATTTTACACTTTATGGACAATATTGATTCAAAGATGACTGTGTTAAAAGAAACACTTGAACAAACTGAAGAAGGCGAGTTTACCCAACCAATTGGTGTGTTAGACCGTGAAAAGTATTACAAATCAAAAGTGTAAAGACCATTTAAAATGGTCTTTTTTTTGTATTAAAAAAGCCTCGATTGCTCGAGGCTTAGATGGATATATTATGAAGGGTCTACTACGAAACCTTCTGGGAAATTAGAACTATATAACACATCAAGTACATCTTCTAAGTATGCAATACGTTCTGCACCATTAGTAGTATATACAGGATTGTTAGCTAAGATATATTCCGCAGATGCGATTGAATATCCTGAAGTAGTAAAGTATGCACTATATACAGAACCGTAATATGCTTCAATTGCAGCATATACAGAACTTGGTAAAATAATGTCAGTTGCTTCACCAATTGTTTCAGCATATTTAATTGCGATGTATAACTCTACTTGTGATTCACTTGGAGCAACAGTTGTACCTGAACTACCTTCAGTATAATCACCAGCTACATCGTCATATACAGCTGTAGGTTGATCAAATGCAGTTCCTTTTGTAGCCAATAAGAAGTGTAATCCGAAGTCAGATTGAACCAATTCGTCATCATACATTTTTGTTGGAGGAGTTACATCGTTCTTAACTGCTAATACAAATTCATCATATAATGCTTTTGTTCCAGCAACGAAATCTTCATCATAGTTTGCAGAGTTAGCTGAAGATAAACTCGCACTTGCTGATAAATTTTCAGTCATAATATAGAATCCAAATGCTTTGTATTGCGCCCAAACATTATCTACATCGTCGATTAATGAATCATTAAATTCAGTAACGATTTGAGTAAATGTTTTTTCATCAACACCAGTTTTTGATTTGATTAAGTTTTCTAGACTAACCAATAAAGCGTTATACTCTGTTAAGTCATCACCTAATAATCCATCAACATATGCATTGTATTCATCAGGACTAAAATCTTTGTCACGATCTACGAATACCAATAAATGTTCAACATTTAAATTGAAATATGTATCAATTTGCTCTTGGATAATTGTTGCAGCACTAGCATATTGAATTGAATCCCCAATTAAACTAGGTTGTAAATTACCAATAACAAATAAATCTCTAATTACGTTTGCTTCTGAATCAGCACCAAATGCTAATACAATAAATTCTTCCCATGTGAAAGATGAACTACTGAATCCGTATGCTGCGTATCCATCACTACTAAATGTACCTTTCATAGTACGTAATTCGTCTCTATGTTCGGCCATTTTTACATTATCACTATTTAGGTAATCATGATCTGTACCATAAATTTCAGTGAAGTAATCACTTGATAATAATGCTTCAGCTTTTACCATTTCGATTGTGTAATAAGTACCAATACTTGATTCCATATAGTTGAATAAGTCTGTTGCAGTAATGTCATTACCATTGTAAGTAGCAACTACTGTTTCATGTCCTTGGTTATCAAATTTCACGTCTTTTTGGAATTCATACATTAATTTGAAAGTAGGTTCGAAAATCTCAAA
>JBFFKS010000298.1:0-2263 GCA_041555275.1 Xianfuyuplasma sp.
CGTTTAATTTAGCGCAATTTATTATTATCTCTAAATCAAGAATGTATGCATTAAGACTTGATAAAGGAGTACAAGGTACTGTCGAAAAAATGAGTGAAAAAATTCATGAACGTAATGGGTTTGTACCTATTATTATCAAAGGTGTAGATGACTTTGTTGGTATCGTAACCGTCCATGATGGACCTTCATTACCACAAGATCATATCGTAGCTCTCACAGTAGGTGATGATCGTAATGATAAAGATACATACCATAATAACTTCCAAGATATAGAAAAATTCTTATATGCTGGTGGGTTTAGAGGTCGTCAATACCAAGTATTAAGTGAAGGGACATACTTTATTAATCGTATGTTCGCAACAGTAGAGTTGATTCCTAAAACAATCATACCAATCGGTTTTGTTGGTGTTGTAATATCTTATACAGGTGAAAAAGGGATCGACAATAGTGGTGAAGACTATAAACATGGTGAATTAGTAGATAAAGGTAATCGTGGGGTATGGCGTGAAACACTATCTCCTGGTAAATATGCTTTTAATACATATGCTGGTACGATTAGCCAAGTTCCAACCACGAACATTATATTAAAATGGATTAGCAACGAAGGCGGAGATCATTTATATGATACAAACCTAAAAGAAGTAAGTCTGATTACAAAAGATGCATTTGAACCATCATTACCTCTTTCTGTTGTATTACATATCGACTATCGTAATGCACCATTCGTTATTCAACGTTTTGGTGATATCAAAATGTTAGTTGATCAAACATTAGACCCAATGGTAAGTGCATACTTCAAAAACATCGGACAATCAAAAACATTGATTGAATTACTTCAAGAACGTAGCGACATCCAAGATATCGCTGCAGAACAAATGCAAGCAAAATTCGCTCGATATAATATCGATTTAGAAGAAGTATTAATCGGTACACCATCAGCGAGTAACAAAGATAATAAAATAGAAGTCATTCTTTCACAATTGCGTGATCGTCAAGTTGCGATGGAACAAGTAGAAACATATTCAAGACAAGAAAAAGCAGCGATCAAAGAACGTGAATTAAATGAAGCATTATCAAAAGCGGAACAACAAAAACATTTAACACAATCAGAAATCAATATCCGTATACAGGATAATGCGGGTCGTGCTGAATACCAAAAATCACTGCATGAAGCAGAAAAAATTAAAGCAATAGGTATCGCAGAAGCAGACCGTGAAGCAAAATTTGGTATTGGTAAAGCAGTAGCTATAAGTGAACAAGTAAAAGCTTATGGTGGTCCAAAATACCAAGTACTACAAGACATCGTAGAAAAATATACAAAAGCAATCGAATCAGGTAAAATCCAAATTGTACCAAACACTTTAGTTTCAATGGGTGCAGGAAACGACGGAGCGAACATTAATCCTCTAGAAGCATTCATTACATTACTCTTATCTAAAGAACTAGATAGCGAGAATTCAATCTTTAATAAAGAAGGAACTCTATCTAAAGAACTAGATCAATTTAAAAAAGAGTTATTCGAAGTAACAAATCAAAAAACAACTAAAGTAGAAGAAGTCATTAAAGATGAAACACCTGAAGAAGTTGTGGAAGTAGAAGAAACAAAAAAATAATCAAAAAAGACTGTGAATATTAATCACAGTCTTTTATTTTATTATCTTTTATTGCCAAATTTCTGATAATCAATATTATGGGTATTACTTAAATAGTAGTGTGGATTATCTTTTGTGATGGTATCAAGTGCGAGAACTAAAAATAGTAAAATTACGTAATAAACGATCAGGATACCATTAAAGTAAATAACATGCCCTGTTTGAAATGACATTGTGTTTTTGATATACAAAACGATGATATCAGCATTGTAAGGGAATCTTACAAATGTGAAGAACCCAGCACCAATTAGAAAGATTGGAAAACTGTTTGATACAAGTTTTGTTTTGAAAAAACTAAATGCAAATAAACAAATGTATAATCCTCCAAAAATTGACATTAGATTATAAATAAAAGTTAAATCTGGATAAGCTTGAAATCGTAATACATCAACAACTCTAGTTAGAATGAGAAAAACGAACATAACATAAACGGTTGTAAATTTTCTTCCCTCAAATAGAATTAACGAACCAACGACAATCGATATGGAGAACGCTGCTATCATAAATATCGTTCTACCCTTTTCGAGACTTAAAGCACCGTTATCTACGTTGTTATTAATAACTGGACCTACTATGAACATCAATCCAAGAAATAATGATAGTGATATGAC
>JBFFKS010000299.1:0-2251 GCA_041555275.1 Xianfuyuplasma sp.
AATCACGATTGTTTTGATAATCTGCAATAAAAGTTGCGTTTGAGATTGTAGGATCAAAGTAGGCAGAAACCCAATTGTCAAGTTTTGTGAATAATGCATCATAATCATATTCCAAGACTGGATCAGGGATGTATTTTTCTCCTGATATATAGTATTGCCATATTGTTGTGTTATATGATTGAGCTATGGCTAGTTTAAATGATATTTCTTTGTTTGTACCACCATCATTATATAATAGATTAATTTCTAGAACTGATCCAATATTATCTCGATATGTAAAGTTATAAGTAGATGAAACAAATGTCATATTAGATACACTCTCTAGATCTTGATAACATTGGTTACCAGGTACAGATTGATCATAGTAATTACAGATGGTAACAAAGTCATTTAATGGATTTTTTATATAGTCTACTTGTAAATTAATGTATGTTTCCAAAGTAGCTCGATCAACCATTAACCCATATTCTGTTGAATAATTCATTTTGATTGCTTTATATCCATTTGGACTTGTTGTGTCTTCTGCTACATAGATAACATTTTCTCCGAAGAATGGTTTATTATCATTGGCATCTGACGGACCATATGTGTGTACAATAAACGCATGAAGTCTCGTATTCTCATATAGATATCCAACACCTAAATATGTAATATTATTAATTTCAAATTGTTCATTTGATGAATATGAAACGGAGCGAGTAGATATACAATTATTATAATATTCCGGCACATACCCTCCATTCAATTGTTCTAAGAAGGCTTCATAAACATTATCTTTATAACTATGCTCTGCGCAGAAATCTTCCATACTGATTGTACTATCATAGTAATCTTCAAAATATTGAACAACATAAGCCGCATATCCTAATAAATCAACATCACCAATATCATATGGTAAGTTATTGTTATCTGGTGTAACACTATTGATTGTAAGTTCAATATTATAGGTCGCATCATTAAATACTTTAACGGATACAAGACCAGTTTCAAGAACACCAATTCCATTTAATTCTTTTATATAAGAAATTAAATAAACATCATCACCGTATTCTGACGGTGCCACTGTTACTTCTATATTTTTATACGATGTTCCTGGAATATGATTGTCTCGCAATGCACAATTAATGAGTTCTTTTCCATAGATATCACATATTTCAGTATCTGTTAAAACGTTATTATTTAAGTCATTAAACAACAATGCTAATACAGTAGGAATTTCATCTATCTCCGCAAAGGTCACAGGTGGTAAATATTCTTCTTTTTCAAAGAAATCAACAAGGGTTGTTGAATCTTGATTAAAAGAGATAAAACTTTGTTTATAATAGGTTTCACCTAAATCAGTTGTTGCTTTGTAATAAGCAACAAATTCAGTACCATCAAGAACAACTTCGATTAATTCTACAACACCACTATTTAGCAAGAAACTAAATCGTTCTGATATATCTAAATTATCATTGTTGTCCCACATTGATTTTAATCCAGCGTTATCTACAGTATTATCTTGATAAGCTGCTAGAAATTCTAAAAATGTATAATAGGCATCTGTTACTTTTTCTGATTCAACGAGTAAACTATTATTTATCGTAATATCAAAGAATTCATCAACAACAGTATTTGTATCAGTTTCTAATACTAAACTATGAACTGCATCATTTAGAACATAAACAAGATTAATCATTACATAATCATATGCCAAATCAGCGTCTAACATAACATAAACGTTAAACAACTCAAGCCCACCATCATTTATAATTTCTGTTCGATCAGTAATAACATCCCACTGATTTCCTAAGAAGTATTGATCTAAAAATTCTTGATTTGTGATTTCACTATCATTAAAGTCTTTCACAAATTCATTAAAGAAAATTTCCAATAATTCAGGATGTGTAAGAAGTGTAGTTGTTGTACAATCTTCACATACATCACATGTTTCACATGTCTCACAAACATCACAAGTTTCACATGTTTCACAAATGTCACATGCCGAATATTCACCAATATTCTCAGTGTATAACCAATAATGGCTTACAACTGGCGTATTATTATATGTATCTAGTATCGTCTCAACTTGTGATTTCACACCATCAACAATAACCTCCGTAACAAATACTGTTTGTCCATATCCGTTATCCATCGCTTTTACATCAACGGTTACATCTAGTCCGTTAATTATTGTTTCTCTCCAAGTTATACATTCACTTGCATTATCTAAATGGAAATAACCATTACAGAAATCCTCATTCGTTATTTG
>JBFFKS010000300.1:0-2246 GCA_041555275.1 Xianfuyuplasma sp.
ATATACATCAATTAGTAGAATGCCCCACGGATTAGTAGCGGGAGCTACTGGAAGTGGGAAAAGTGTTTGTATAAACACGATACTAATGAGTCTGTTATTCAAATATTCTCCCGATCACCTAAAGTTGATGTTGATTGATCCAAAAATGGTAGAACTAACTAGTTATAATGGACTTCCTCATTTGATTACTCCAGTTATTACAGATGCTAAAATTGCTACAGCAGGATTAAAATGGGCCGTTGATGAAATGGAAAGACGTTTTATTATGTTTTCTAATGAAAGAGTTAGAGACATCAAGGCGTTTAACGATAAAGCAAGAAGAGAAGATCGTTTAACAAATATGCCTTATATCGTTATTATCGTGGATGAGTTAGCAGATTTAATGATGGTAGCATCAAGTAGTGTTGAAGAAGCAATCATGCGTCTAACACAAAAAGCACGTGCCTGTGGTATTCATTTAATTATCGCAACACAACGTCCTAGCACCGATGTTGTTAAAGGTACAATAAAATCTAATATTCCAACACGTATTGCATTTATGGTTTCTAGTTATATTGATTCAATGACAATCATTGATGGTGCTGGTGCAGATAAATTACTAGGTCGTGGCGATATGTTGTTTGCCGAAGCAGGAAAACCACATCGCCGAGTACAAGGAGCTTACATTAGTGATTCAGAAATCCATAATGTAAATGAGTTTATTAGAAGACAAAGAAGTGAAGAGTATTATTTCGATCAGAAAAAATTAGTGCAAAAGGTAACAAATGTCGATAATTCTGATGAACTATTAGCAGAAGTTGCAACATATGTTGTAACTAGAAAAGAAGCATCAATTAATAAAATTAGTAAAGAGTTCAAAATCGGTTTCAATAGAGCTCAAAAAATAGTAGAAATGTTATGTGAATTAGGTATTGTTTCAGATAACGTTGGTAGTAAAGCAAGGGATGTATTAGTGACACAGAATGAACTAGAGTCTTTATTGAATGAAAGTTAGGTGTACACGATGGACTTACATAACGAAGAAACAGAACTAACAGAACTAGAGGCATCTTTGGAAGAGGTAGAAGAAGTAATAAGTCATTTACCTGACTACACTGAAGAAACATCGAGTATTATTAAGAAGATGAAAAAGAGATTACCAAGAATCCTTATGGTAATCTTTGTTCTTGAAATCTTATTGTACTTTGAAAGACACAGTGATTTTAATCCGATAAGAGCTTCGGTTTTTTATACGTTATTATTTGTTATAGTCTTGTTAATTGTGACATTCTATGCAACACTAAAATCAACTCCAAAAATAGCCTATCATAATAAAAAAACAAAAGATACATTTAAGATTCTTGCTGAATTGCTAGATTTCTTAAGCGTTGTACCATATTTAATGGTTACGATTACAATCATTAATATGTTCTTCATTTCTTTCTCGCCAATAAGTGGTGTATCAATGGAACCAAACTACTATGATAATGAAGCTGTATTTTTTTCACATTTAAGTACAGATTATAAACGATTTGATGTTGTTATCATTTATGAAGAGTCTTTAAATAATCCTTATTTAATCAAACGTGTAATGGGATTGCCAGGAGAAAACATAGTAATTGATCATAATCAAATCTATATAAATGGAGTATTATTAGAACAAGATTTTTTAGATTTAGAGGAATATAAAACATATTGTACTGGACAATCAGACATTAACTATTGCTCGTATGATGTTCCACAAGGAGAATACTTTGTGATGGGTGATAACCGACCAAACTCAACTGATTCAAGAGTGTTTGGAACTATAAAAAAAGAGAATATCTATGGTACAGTATTCACCAAATTCAAAGATAATAATCTCTTAGTAAAGGGATGGTAATATGAAACAAATTCAGTGGTATCCAGGCCATATGGCTAAGACCAAAAGAGAAATTATTGAAAAAGTAAAATTAGTTGATGTAGTTTTGGAAATTCTTGACGCAAGAATCCCTATCTCATCACAAAATCCACGAATAAAAGAAATGATTGGGAATAAACCTAAAATCATTCTTTTAAACAAGGCTGATTTAGCAGATCCAAAGGAACTTGAAAAATGGGTAAAACACTTTGAAAAAGAAGGTATTTTATCTCTTAAGATTAATGCGATTAATGGAAAAGGAATAAACAATATTTTACCACTAATGAAAGAGGTCTTGAAAGAAAAAATTGCAAAAGAAAAATCACGTGGTCGTAAAGAAAGACCAATAAGAACGATGATTTTAGGG
>JBFFKS010000301.1:0-2237 GCA_041555275.1 Xianfuyuplasma sp.
AAAAAAGGCTATTATTAGCCTTTTAATTTACTTGATATCAATAATTCTCATACCATTTGTTGGTGCTCCTATTGGGAATCCACCAGTAATGATAATACGATCACCTTTTTTAATACCATATTCTTTTTTAGCCAGTGCAATTGCATTAGTTATTACAGTTTCAACATCACTCTCTAACTCAAACTGAACTGGTTCTACACAACTATGCAACATTAATCCTTGTGCATTTTTAGCTGTTAATGTTAGAGCTAATATACGAGCATTCGGTCTAAATTTAGATAAATATTTTGCTGTTTGCCCACTAACAGTTGGTACAATTATAAGTGCTACTTTACTTTGAATTACGGTATATGCAACACTAATTGCGATTGAAGTTGCGATATCTCTTGATGAGACACTTTTTTTATTTGCGCGTTTTACGATTTCTTTACGGTCTAACTGCGCTTCAATCCGATTTGCAATCGCGTTCATAATCTTTACTGATTCAACAGGATAATGTCCAATTGCACTTTCACCACTTAACATAATTGCATCTGTTCCGTCATATATCGCATTTGCGACATCACTAACTTCTGCTCTTGTAGGTCGTGGATGTTCAATCATTGATTCCAACATTTGAGTAGCAGTAACACTAATCTTTCCTTGCTCTAAGCATTTATTAATAATTGATTTTTGAATTACAGGTACGTCTTCGGCAGGTACTTCAACACCCAAATCACCACGTGCAATCATTATACCATCAGAAATCGCAATGATTTCATCTATATTTTCAACGCCTTCTTTGTTTTCGATTTTAGCAATAATCTGAATTTGTGGGTTTCCATAATGTCTGATAATATCTTTAATTTCTTGGATATCTCTCGCACGTCTAACAAATGAAGCTGCGATAAAATCAACATTATTCTTACAACCCCAGATAATATCCTCGTAATCTTTTTCACTAATGAAATCTAAATTCAATAATACTCCAGGAATGTTTAATCCTTTTCTATTTTTCAATTCATGTGTGTTCTTAGCAATCGTTACAATTTGATTTTTACTGTTAACGCTTTTTACAGTTAACTCTAAATACCCATCATCTACAAGAATACAGTTTCCTGGTTTAATGTCTTTATAAAGGTCACCATATGTAATACTGAAGTTATTTTCATCTCCTTCAATTTCTTTCATATGGATTGTTACAGTTGAACCTTCGGTTACTGTAACTTTCCCATTTTTAAATAGATGAGTTCTAATCTCAGGACCTTTTGTATCTAGTAAGGCCGCAACATGAGTATTCAATTCTTTATTTACCTTATGTAACATATTCAAGCGATTTAAATGTTGTTCATGGTTTCCGTGTGAGAAGTTCATTCTCATTACGTCCATACCTGCTTCAACAAGACCTTTGAAAATCTCATAATTATCAGATACAGGACCAATGGTACATATTATCTTCGTTTGATTGAAAGGTATCATACAATCATCTCCTATTTTAATCTACCAACTAAACCGTAACGTTTATTTGGAATTTCTCTTTTTTTATTCAGTGCAAAATTAATGTCATAATCTACTAAATCCATACCTTTGAGGCCAACAGCTCTTCCGCCTTTATTATTATGTAATAATTCTACAGCGTACTCACCCATCTCAGTTGCTAAAACTCGATCAAAAACAACTGGATCTCCACCACGTTGAACATGTCCTAAGACAGTTGCTCTCGTTTCATATTTTGTATATTCTTCAACCTCTTTTGCAAAACTGTGAACATCAAGCATTAACTCAGTAACAATAACAAGTGCGTGACGTTTACCTCTTTCATAATCTTCCTTTATTGCTTCTAGAAGTTCTTGTTTTTTAAATCCCGTTTCCGGTGTAACGATAAATTCAGAACCACCAGCTATTCCAGCGTATAAGGCTAAATCACCACAATGTCGTCCCATTATTTCTACAACGCTACATCTTTTATGGCTCATAGATGTATCACGTAATTTATCAATACTATCAACAGCAGTTTGTAATGCAGTGTAGAACCCTATTGTATAGTCTGTTGAAGATATATCATTGTCAATTGTTCCAGGTAAACCAATACAGGCTATTCCCATTTCATTTAGTGCTTGTGCACCACGATAGGTACCATCTCCACCAATAACAATCAAACCTTCAATCCCTAGTTTTTTAAGTTGATCAACAGCTTTTTGTCTAATATCTCTATCCACGAATTCTGGATATCTTGCGCTTCCCAACTTCGTCCCACC
>JBFFKS010000302.1:0-2229 GCA_041555275.1 Xianfuyuplasma sp.
ACCTGGGTATGTCTTCCGTTTTACAGATGCCGCTGAAGGTGAAACATTTAAAATGGAAGTTTCTCCACGTTACCAAGCTTTACAAATGACTGTTCCTGTTCGCGAGTTTGAATTTGTCGTAAAAGACGGATATAATGTATTTACAAACGAACAATTACAAACGTTGTATAGCGATTTAAGTATCCATAACATTATTTTGCAATCAGATATCACAGCTGAAGTTGATCCGCTTTACTTAAATGAAGACGGTTCTCCAATGAATGGGCATGCCCAAATTTTAGCGAGTGGAACTCCTGATTATCGTGGGTGTGTGTACCAAAGACTTGGAATTGCAAGTGATGATATATTAGAAATCGAAGGAAACTATTTTACAATTGATGGATCAAATCTACCATTTGTGAAAACAACTTCTGACCCTGATACCGATGAATTCGGTAACGGTGGATATACTTCTGTTGGTGTTGGTACCAGCAGTGCATATGAAATCGTATCTGTACAAGTAGCAATCTTTAATTATAATGTTACTCCAGATCCAACAGGCGTTGTCGTAAATAACGACAATGAAGTTCATTATCGTAATTTAACGGTGATAGGTAATACAACAACACCTTCAGTTAACTATTCATTAAGTGTCGATGAAATCTTGTTCCAAGAACAATTGATGTCAAGAAACTCTGGTGGATTAGCTGGAATTATGACGAGAAATGGTTCTACTTTTATGGAAAATGTGAATGTTGCTTACACTGGAATTGGTGTATTCCTTACACCATATGGTTATCAGTTAGATGGAACAACTCCAGTTTCAACAAACTTGAATCATGTTAAGATTTTTGACTCTTGGGCAAACAGTATTTATGGTTATGGTTCACCAGAAATTAACATTGCCAACTCAAATATCGGAAGCAGTGGTGGTGCAGCTATCCACTTAGAAGATACTAGACCTGGAAATACAGGAATTGAAAACATTACTCTTAATATCGATAACGCAACTGAAATCAATAACTGGATTACTGGTAGTGAAGCTTGGTTCAAAGCTTATGGATTCTCAGGAGTTGCTTTGTTATTAAAAAGTTCTGCTGAAGGTTTCCTTACTACAGTAGATAAGACAATCATCGATTTACAAGAAAATCAAGTAACTGGTGCCTTGTCTGAAAAATTCAATTTTGTGATTTTATCAAGAGATATGAGTGGTGCGGAAACTTATGATGCATCACATAATCAACTTAGTGGTTCCGAAATCATTCTGAATTTAACAGATGAGACAGGTCAAAACACGATTGCAAGACCATTTAATTTCTTATCGACTGATATGAGAAGTTTGTATATCTCACCGGGATCATTATTATTCCCAGTCAGCCAATATTCAGATTCACTTGCTTTCGCAAATGCTGTTACACAAGCAGCTAATGAAATAGCTATCAAAACAACCGGAATGTATTCCGCAGCGCAATATCAAGAACTCGCAGTAAACGCTGTCTATATATCAGGATTCTATAACCTTACTCTACAACAAGCTGAAGATGTAGTTTTAGTTAAAGCTGTTTCTGGTATTTCAGTTTTTGATGCTGTTGAGTTTGTAACAAATGGAATTATTCCAGTTCAACCGCATTTCTTAGAAATTGCACAAGAAGCACCTGGGCTTGGTAAAGTTCAGTTGATTCTAGAATATTCTGATAAAACAGAATAATTAGTATTAATTTGCAAAAGATTCCATGATCGCTAAAGCGCTCATGGAATCTTTTTTTATAGACAGGAAACATAATATATATGCTTTTCTTTTGAATGAAGAAACAGTTGATAAATAGAATAATTATGATCTTTTTGAAATTATTCTTTTTTAGAACAAAATGTTAGATGTGTCCTTGTAAAACAATACTTATTATTATATAATAAAATTATTCAATAAACGAACAAATAGAAGGTGACGACATGAGTAACAATACATTTTTCAAACCTACTCCCCTCTACAAGGAATTCATGATTTTAGATTTGATAGAAAAGAATAAGGATATCACGCAGCGTGAGATCTCTATTCAAATTGGGGTTGCTGTTAGTATGGTTAACGCTTATTTGGATGAATATGAGAACAATGGTTTGATTAAAAGGAAATATAAGACTAGTAAAACAGTTGAATATTTTGTGACGAAAAATGGTTTGGAAAGACGAAAACTTCTTAATATTTGGTATTTAAAATCTTCTCAAGAAGTTTATAAATCTGCAAAAAATAAT
>JBFFKS010000303.1:0-2226 GCA_041555275.1 Xianfuyuplasma sp.
ACTCAATCTCAGCACCAGCAAGCAATTTACTATATTCAGTTGATAATTTGTTTTCTTCTTGTAATTCTGGAATGATTTCGGGTTTAAAGGTCTTCTTAGCTACTTCAAATTTTTCAAATATATATGTTCCAAATTCGGTTGCTAATGATTCACGATTTGGAGAATCTAATAACTGATTTATAAACTTTTGATTTGCTTCTTGAATATGTGGACCATTTTCATCAAAGAAGTTTTGTTCATCTTCGTAGAACTTATCTTTCGTATCTACACTATTTCTAATTCCAACTAATTGGGCCATAGAATCAATTTTATCTTGTAAATCGAAAATAGCATAAACAGCTTTAATTTCACCTTTTGAGTCATTTTTATTACCAATAAATGCGAGTTGCTCATCCATATCATTTTTAAATTTTTCGACATCAGGACGTAGGTACTTATAGTCATTAAATTTCATTTTACTTCCTCCTAGTTTCTTATCTTCTATTTAACATTATATCGTAATAATCTATTTAAATAAATGAATAAGAGTTACTTTTTTGTCATTAATTATAAACAAAAGAATGAATCTACATGATCCATTCTCTTTAATACTAATAATATTCGATTGGTTCCTCTGGGGTTCCAAAGATTAAGGATACTAATTCTGGCATATCTATAAATGGGTTTCGATTCCCTTGATATTGGAAAATGGTCTCATTACGTTCGATTTCCCAGATACTTACAGGATCTTCCATATGCCATCTTAGTAGAACTTCTAAGTCTGCGTATAATGGTAATTTACTATTTTTAATTGCTTCTACAAGTTCAATTGAATCAAAATCTGAAGTTAATTCTAAATCTACATAATCTCCATTTTCACCATCATACCTAACGGCCATATAGAACAACATTCTAGCAACATCACCTTTTACCTCGTCTCGTGGTTCAAAGAACCACTCACCACAAGTATAGTTTCCGTATTCTCGATCTACGACGTTTGTATCATCAATTCCATCATGACAATCATCAAAAAATCGATTATTTTTAGTTGAGTTCATTGTTCTTTCAGCTGCGACTAGATGATGTCCATCAGTATGCGCACCAAGCGCATATCCTCCAAAAGCGTCTTCGAATTCATAGCCGTTCTCATCTTCAAAATCACCATGAGACTTGCTCCAAATATGTTCTCTGTTCCATTCGATATAGTCGGCTTCCCTATCATTATTGTCAAAGCAATAATCTGGAAGTAAATCAGTATTTGTGTCTTGACAATCCTTTGGCCAAGAAAAACCTGAATAGAACAAGATAACGTTGTTTTCGTTTTCTGGATCTTCATCGGCTTCTCTTAACATTTTCCATACATCCATATCATCTAAATCTTTGTCAGTATATGGAAATTCAGTATGGTTTGTAATGATATCATTCAATGCATTTTTTAATGCTAAACCGCTTAAACCATCAATACCAGCATAGTATCCGTCAGGTACATACATTGCTGTGTCGATACCTTCAATGACTTCAATTTTTAGTATCGTTTCAGTCTGATTTCCTTTGCTATCTGTAGCTCTAATTTTTATTGATTTTTCACCAAGACTACTTGTATCAATTGTACCCACAATTACTACTTTACAATTATCGTCTTTATTGTCCTCACAAGTAATACCAGTTAAATCTACCGTACCATCTAATTGAACAGAATTTCTAACAGAAGATGCATCAATTACCGGAGCTGTTATATCAGGATTTATTTTCTCCATTAAATCAATTCCTAAAAATTCATTTGATACATAGAATATAGCACCAATAAAAACAACTGCTATACCAATATAATATTTTAGTTTCGACATGTAATCACCTATCTTTTCAATATTTTATACTTGTTTTAATTATAGCACAATTTAAATATATATAGACAATACCACACTAATAAAATAAACTTCACATAACGTATAGACATTTAATAAAATTAGTGATAAAATAATCATACGTCATTGGAGGATTAGCTCAGTTGGGAGAGCACTTGCCTTACAAGCAAGGGGTCACTGGTTCGAGCCCAGTATTCTCCACCATTTGAACCCGATACCGAGAATTTATGGAGTATTCTTATACTTTATATTGATTCTCGGTTTTTGTTTGCGAAAAAATATCTAAAAAGCGCATGGTTTTCATGGATTTAGAGTATATAGTTTTATGTCTTTCTAGGAGTTTTTTTCAGGAGTGCAGTTTTCACCCCTATAAAAATTTTTA
>JBFFKS010000304.1:0-2221 GCA_041555275.1 Xianfuyuplasma sp.
GAAAAGTAGAATAGTATTGGTTTTCGCATTTATCTTAGTGTTTTCAAGTATTTTTACAAAAGCTAGTGTAAATGCTGCAGAAAGAAAAGTTATATATTTTAAAGAAACAACCTGTTTGGTTTGTGCTGAAGTTGCTGGATATCCAAACGGATATAGTGGCGACTACGTCGAATCATCAGATTATCTAAAGAAAATGGAAGACCAAGGGATTACTGTAATCGTTTATGATATTATGAAAGATGATATAATACCTGAATATAGTTATGAAGAAGATGGTGTTACTATTGATGTTACTGCAATTGATGTTTTCGCTGCATTCAATGAAGCCTACAATCGTTCTGAAACATCTGTTCCGGTTATTTTTGTAGGTAATCAATATTTTGCAGGTTTAAATAACATTCATGATGCAGTAGATAATAATACTGTTTTTGATTTAAGTGATGATGATTTACTTGAAGTTAATGTACGAGAAGGTGAAGCTTATCGAGACATAACGGGTATTCTAGGCTTTTTCACTGTTGTCGGAGCTGGTTTGTTAGATGGATTCAATCCATGTGCGATTGCTTTATTATTGCTATTTGTTAGTTTATTAGGATTTAGCAAGGATAAAAAAATATTAATATTTGTAAGTACTACATATATATTTGCTTTGTTTATATCGTATTTCTTAATTGGTACACTTTTCCTAAGTATATTCGAGAGATTCGCAGATCAAATCGCTATTGTAGGATTAATAATCAACTGGGTTGTATTGATTTTGGTATCGATTTTCTTGCTTTTAAATCTATATGATTATTTCCAAGCAAAAAGAGAAAACTATAAAAATATTAAAAACCAATTGCCTAAATGGATTCAACGTTCAAATAAAAAAATTGTAAAAGCTTTTACAGATGTTATTAATAGTGATAACAATAAGGGGTTGATTCCGATATTAGGGATTACTTTCCTTCTTGGAGTTACATTAAGTGTTACTGAATTAGTATGTACTGGCCAAATTTATTTTGGAATTTTATACGGTATTCATACACTTCAAAGTGCATATGCATACTTGCTATTATTTATTTACAATATTATGTTTGTTCTTCCCCTAATCGTTATAGCAGTTGTAGCAATCAAATTAAATGGTGTAATATTAGTAACAAATTGGATGCGTGAAAAAATGCATATTATTAAACTTGTAAATGCAATTTTCTTCTTACTAATCGCAGTTTACTTTGCATATCGTATTTTTGGATAGGAGGATATTATGAAGCAAATAATTCAAATATTTAAAAATGAAAAAATGATTTACAATGGACGTATTGCTGAAATACCTATAAAAAATGAATATATCATCAAAAAAAGTGTTGAGCTTTTTGATGATGAAGATCCATGTATCATACATCAATCTTACGTTATTAAGGAATATGTTGATATTCTTTTGGGCGAATTCAGACGTTCTAACAATATTATAATTGGAAAAGATAATCTTGAGTTAATCTCATTTTTAGATTTCACAGAATTGGATTTAATTGTAATTAAATTGGAGGGATGATATATATATGAGAGTCTATTTGGATAACGCATCAACAACAAAAGTGAGTGCGGAAGTATTTAGTGCAATGAAACCTTATTTCTTGAACGAATTCGGAAACCCCTCTAGTCTTCATAACGATGGAATTAAGATTCGGAAAGTAATTAATTCATCAAGAAAAAAAATAGCACAGTTATTGAATTGTTCTCATAAAGAAATTTATTTTACCAGTTGTGGAACAGAGTCTACTAACTGGGCACTTAAAGGTTTGGCATTCAAGAACAATCCCAAAGGAGAAATCATAACAACAAGAATTGAACATCATGCAACCCTGCACACTGTTAAATTTCTTGAGCAACTTGGTTATATCATTCACTACCTTGATGTTGACAAACAAGGATTTATTAATTTAGATCAGCTACGTTCTTTAGTGAATAACAACACTTTAGTTGTAAGTATTATCTATGCAAACAATGAAATAGGCACCATACAAAACATTTAAGAAATTAGTGAAATATGTGAACAAGCATCCACTTATTTACATATTGATGCTGTTCAAGCTTTAACCCATACAAATGTTGATTTAAGTAAAATCAACGTGGACTTGATGAGTATTTCTGGCCATAAATTTCATGCACCAAAAGGAATTGGTTTTCTGTACATAAAGGAAGGAACTCATATCGAAAATCTATTACATGGGGGCCAACA
>JBFFKS010000305.1:0-2218 GCA_041555275.1 Xianfuyuplasma sp.
CATAATCGCTTTCTTCTCTGCTTCTTTTTTCTTACGTATTGTATTAATAATACCAATAATTAATCCTAGTGTTAAGAATGCTCCAGCCGGTTGTACTAGGAAGGATGCTGCTACATTAGCTTCAAAAATTTTGAAACCAAGTAATTGTACACCACCAGTTCCTAATAATTCTCTAGTAAATGCTAATGTTGATAGACCTAAGGTAAACCCAAGACCCATTCCAATTGCATCAAAGAGAGAATCAAATATCGTATTATCCGATGCATATGCTTCTGCTCGACCTAGGATAATACAGTTAACAACGATTAATGGTAAAAAGATTCCTAAAGCTTGGTATAAATCATTGAAATATGCATTTAGTAGCCACTCTATTAAAGTAACAACCAAGGCGATTACAACAATATAGACAGGAATTCTAATATCTGCAGGTACAATATTTCTTATTAAACTAATTAATGTATTTGTTAAAATAAGAACAAATAAAACACTAATTCCCATTCCTAATGCATTTTCTAGTGATGTGGTAACACCCAGTGTTGGACACATCCCAAGAACAAGTACAAAGGTAGGATTTTCTTTTATCAATCCTTTAATTATATTCTGTTTGGGGGTAATTCGTTTCTTCTTCTTAGCCATCTAAATGCACCCCCTGTTCGTCGTAGTGTTTTTCAATGATATCAAACATTTCGCGAATAGCAATCCACGTTGTCGATGCGTTTGCAATTACATCTACTTCAACATCTGATACTGGTTGTCCTAATAAACTTTCAATTTCCTCGTCACGTGTATATTTTTCACCTATGTTAGGTGTTTCAGCATGATCATAATATGTTACAGCAATAATTTTATCCGTATAAGGGTTTACAGCAATTAATGCACTCATCATATCATTTCTTCCTTGAGCACTTACATTGTAAATTAAAGCATGAATATTACCATCACTATCTAAAACTTCGTATACTTCATTTAGTCCTTTGTAACTCTTCTCTTGATAAGAATTATCATTTTGATCTTCATTACGAGAATATCCTTCTTCAGGAGAGAATAATATCGCTATGTTTTTTTCAATATTGTCTATTCTGTTTTGTTCAATAATTGGGGACGTTAAATTATATCCTAAGATAGCTACAGCAGTTACAAGCATTGCTGTAACTGTAAGAAAGACAGCATAATATAATGTACTCTTCATCCTAAACACCTACTTTCTGAGGTGTTGGCTTTTTAACTGGTTTCTTATCTTTAAATACTTGATTTAACATCGGTGTTAGCATCATCATAAATAATACCGCAAATATAATTCCTTCTTCGTATTTCACACCATTTCTGATGAAGAAGGTTAAAGCTCCTGCTACAACACCAAAAACGATTTTTCCTTTCAAAGGAATCGGTGTAGTGATTGGATCCGTCACAACGAACACTGTCACAAACAACAATGCTCCAGTAAACAGGTGATAAAGTGGATATAACAGATTTTCTCCATTAGCAAGTCCAAATATGAACGCTACTACTAAAAATGTACCTAACAAGACTGTAGGTGTTACCCAATTAATCGCTTTTTTAAAGAGTAAAAATGCTGCGATAATTATAAGAAGTATTCCATTCCCAACAATTCCTGGGGTAATTCCTAGAAACACATCTAGCATTGGATACATTTCTCCATTTGTTAACATACCTAGTGCGCTTGTCATTGTAAGTGGGTCATAATTACTACCCAAACTCAAAGTATTAGCGAAAAAAGGTGTATTAAATAGTAAATCAATCAAATAATTATCAAAAGATGTTTGAAATGCAACACTATCAACAATTTGCTCCCAGCCAAGGGTTACAAATATTACTCCTACTAAAGAAGTATGAAAGACCATATGGGCATAACCACCAAATAATAATTTACCAAGCAAGGTAGCTAGAATTGCTCCAACTCCTACCAACCATAATGGTGTTCCAATTGGAATTAACAGTACGTAAATCATAGCTGTTACTTTTGGATACGATTTTTTGATTAGCTCTTTTGATTCTTGTCTTGTAATATCTTTATCATGTGTATAAAACAAAATTTCCATTTCAACAGTCAAGATAAGCGCAACAATAATCATTAACAGCAGTTTTAATCCATACATAAATCCATACATATAGTAATTATTTATTATCATAACTACTGAAAGGACCCATAATGAGTAATAAATTAATTGCATGTTCTTATCTTTAACAAATTTTGACC
>JBFFKS010000306.1:0-2207 GCA_041555275.1 Xianfuyuplasma sp.
ACTGAACTGGGATTTATCTAAGTGTAGCATTTCGTGTCTACAAAGTCTTGACAAGTTCAAGAGCCGTATCATAAGTGATTGCAACTTATGACATACATCTTATAACAAAGCCTTTTTGTTTCTTTCTTTTGGGACTTATATACCTGTTATTTATAATGAAATATGGTATAATATAAATAAGAAACCTTATGAAGGGAAAACTATGAAGTACTTTTTATAAGTTGTTTTTTATTGGAGGAACTTACGTTTCGGCATCAATGGTATACATTATGAAGAAAAAGAACTTATTTACAGTTGATAATACGGTATTGATGTTTGTTGGTATAATAGCGTACTACTTACTTTTATATGAGATTATAACTTCGTTAATTAATCATGGAATATTTTGAGTGAAAAAATAATAACAAAGTATAATCTCAATATCAAATTAATAATTTTTTCCAAAACCCACTTTAAATGTTTGTAAAGTTTTGATATTATATTAATATAGTTGACAGCTAGGAGTACTTTCTGTCAACTTTTTGAATTCTTTAGGGAAAGGGAGGGGATTAGAGTGCGTTCTATAAGTAGAAAACAATTGCATTTTATCCTATTTGTTTTGCTTGTTAATATTGCTGTAACTATATTTTTCTCAAGCATTGAGAATCCATTAACCAATACTTTCAGTATGACTGGAAACAGATATGATGATGTGAACAACATACACTTTATCATTTGGGCGATTACATTTTCTTTCACCATTTTTTATCTTTTGAGGGAAATTATTAAGCTTCATGAAGATAAACCTACAAAAAGAATCAAAATCCTTCTTCATAATTCGATTTTGCTTGTACTTATAACGCTAATTCCGGCAAGACTTGAACTTGCCTTGCTTCGTTGGATTCATATAATTCTATCTGGTGTATATGCAATCACACTTACCTATCTTATACATCCATACGTTCGAAAAACATTTCACCATACAGTGATGAGAATCCCGATTTTTGCATGGATGTTGTTTATTTGGTGTGGTGCTATCGCAATTTACTTTGTCTATGGTCACAACTCAATATACCAAATATGGTTTTTTCTGAACTTACCAATTTTTTTAGGATTTACTTATCTTTATCAGGTGATAGCTAATAGTAAGGAAAACACAGGTGCCAGTAATACTTGGACTTTTGAGAATCGATCTATATACATAGTGCTACTGCTTGTGCTAAATATAATCATTACCCTGATATATGGTAATATTGAAAACCCAAACCTTTATACATTAAGTATGATTGCTAGTTTGCATAATCCGATTTATTATTTGTTGTTCCTAGTATGGGGGCTTGTATATTCCTTGTCTACTTATATTGTTATGGTAAGTCTGTATCATGAAAACCAATGTGATAGTTATAAGAGGATATGGATATTGATTGTTTCAGTTCTGACACTGTTGTTGACAGTTTTGGTACCGGCCAACCCAAAATATAAGATTCTACATGGATTTCATATAGGCTTGTCTGTACTCTACGTTTTCTTATTTAGTATTGGACTACATGTATTTATTCATGATGCGACAAAAGGATACTCTAAAATAAGAATAATGTATATACTATGGTTAGTAATAACTTGGCCGGGATCACTAGTTGTCTTTTACTTGTATGGTCGTACCGGTATTTTTGAGATGTGGTTCTTTGTCAATATACCTCTAATACTGATTTCACTGGTTGTGTTTACAAATTATAAAAACAAAGAAAAATCTAAATTGGACTATGATTGAAATTGAACAGTATATACACAAGATATCATATGCATATGATAAGAAGTTGTAACAGAAATTGTTACAACGAGCCGTACCATAAGTAATTGCAACTAATGACATGCACACTATAACAAAGCCCTTACGGGCTTTTTTATTTTACCTTCTTTTTGTTAGGATTTGCATGTATATAATCCAAAAAGTTCAAAGAAGTTTTTTTTATTACAGTACAGAAGTACATGTAAAAGTAAATAGTTCAATATCGTTATTTTGACTGTCAACTATACGTAGACAATGATATAATTGAATATAATGGGATTATCTAATAAGATGGATACATACAGGAGGAAGTCAGATGTCAAAACTTGCAGAGAATATTAGAATATACAGAAACAAACATAATCTTACACAAAGTGATTTTGCCAATAAGCTATTTGTTACAAAACAAGCTGTAAGTAAATGGGAGACTGGTAGAGGG
>JBFFKS010000307.1:0-2207 GCA_041555275.1 Xianfuyuplasma sp.
ACCACTGCCAGTAATACTATAACCTTGGCAATCTAAAACAGCATTATTAATTCCAATTGAAAAACAATTTGAAGCGCCACTAACAACATCCGAATCCAAGTTATAATTCAACCCATACCAAGCTAAATTTCCACAAGATGTCAGATTTGCATTATATCCTCCTAATAAATTTTGTTTATCATGACTAGAATATCCACTAATCAAATTAAAATCCATAAAATCATAAAAATTATTATTATATGATGTTGTCAAATATAAATCATAGTTTGTATTATTATTAATATAATTATTTGATAATTCATTATTGTCAGCACTTCCGAAATAAATTCCATTAAGATTACTTGAAATATAATTATTCGATATATTATTATTATCATTACTTACATATATTCCATTATTAGTATTTAATGAAAAATTATTATTTGTCACATTATTATTATTACCAGACATTTGAAGTCCATAAGCACCATTTGAGTTAAAAGTATTGTTCTCATAATTAGTATAAGTTGTTCCAGAACTTAATCCAGTATTTCCATTATTTATAAAAGTATTATTGATAAAAGAGTAACCCACACTAGCCATAATGAGAGCACCAATCCCACCATTATTTGATATCAAATTATTTTCAAATTCTCCATAATTATTATATCCTGCAAAATAAAATCCATAATTATTATTAGAAACATTATTATTTTCAAAAATATTATAATCATTATAATTGGCTTGATAAACACCATAAGTATTATCATGGATTTCATTATTATTTATATAATTATAATCTGAATAAGTTGAAAAAGCGATACCATATTGAAAATTGCTTATATCGCAATTACTCACATTAGTATAATCTTGACCTCCAACAGAAATCCCCGAATTAACCCCACCACCAGTAATATTATAACCTTGACAATCTAATGCCACATTACTAGTAGAAATAGTTATACAATTACCACTAGCAATTGATATATTATTAGTTAAATAATAAGCCCCTGAAACACTAAGTGTACCACAACTACTAATCGGTGTTGCAGCATTTAGATTTATTATTAGTGAGAATAATATCAAAATAAACAATAGTTGTTTTTTATACATATTTAATTCACAGATAATGGATTTATAAATATTATGTTTCATTTCCTAAAAGTATCTACAATCTTCAATTTAGATGCCTTATAAGCTGGAATAAATCCTGACAAAGAACCAACAAAGAAACTAAATCCAAGAAGAGTAATAACCAAAACAGGATTAATAGTAATCTCTAAAAATGTGTATCCATTTTGTTGTGCCCATGCACCAAAACCAAGGGCAGCGAAACTTCCTATAAACATACCTAAAACTCCTCCCAAAAACCCAAAAAAACCAGCTTCCATAACATAAATTAGAAAAATATCCAAATTAGTAGCCCCAATAGCTTTCATGATACCAATATCTTTAGTTTTCTCAGTAATAATCACAAACATCGTATTAATAATACCAATCGCACCAACAACTAAACTAACCAACGCAATTCCACCAAGTGTCATTTCAATAATACCTAAAATTGTATTTAACTGTTCTATCATCTGTTCTAAAGTCATTACATTAATAGTATCGTCACCAAGCTTATTCTCTAACAAAATCTCAATATTCTCAGCAGCCAAATTAACATCATAATTCTCATTAACAGTAGCATAAATCATATGAACAATATCACCATCATCGTAAATATCTCTCAAAGTATCCATAGGAACATAAATATTTTTATCATCTTCAGGATTACCAACACTCTTCAAAATTCCAACAACTTTAAACTTAACTCCCTTTATGTAAATACTAGATCCAACATCAATCTTTTTTTGATAAATATTATTTGCTAATTCAGGACCAATTACAACAACATATTTCTCATTAAGTTTAGGATAACGTCCAGACTCAATTTCAGAATTAAAATCAATAAAAAAATGTTCTTCTAAATTTCCAGCAAGAACCGGCCGAAAAACATATTCATTCCCATACTGAACCTGGATATTCTTAATATAGAATGGAAAAACTTCTTTAATATAAGGCCTATTCTCAACTAATTTTGCTTCAGTATCAGTCAAACCTTTTTTAAAACTCAAAGCAGCTAATTGAGAACCATCATAACTAATCATTAATCTATTAACACCCAACTTATTAAACTCTTTCTCAATCGATTGTTCAAACCCTTGACTAACCAAAATAATAAC
>JBFFKS010000308.1:0-2204 GCA_041555275.1 Xianfuyuplasma sp.
GAAGATGATTTCATTAAGTTTTTTTAACAAGAAAACTCATCATGTTTTAGATACTATAAAACATGGAGGGACCATTAAAGATTTATTCGTGAGAGAGAGTAGTTTGAGAGAGAGAAGTGCAAAATTCTTTTTGACGCTTAGTTTGGTTTTATTATTGTTCGTCAGTAATGCAACCGTATATTATGTGAGCAATACCGGAGATGATTCAAATTCCGGAACCAGCGAAACCCTGGCCTGGCGTAGCCTTGACAAGGTCAATAGCTTCACCCCTAGTCCGGGTGATCAAATCCTGTTTAAACGTGGTGATACATGGAGCGGTACAATAACCGTTAAGGCTTCCGGGACTTCGGGTAGCCCGATTGTGTATGGTGCTTATGGAAGTGGGGCTAAACCTGTTTTAAAAGGAACGACTGAAGTTACGGGTTGGACGTTGCATGAGGGGAATATTTGGAAAGCAAATTTAAATCACTATACCAATCAGGTATTTGCCAATGGCGAAAAAATGTCAATTGCTCAAGCTGATAATTTCCTATCCGGCTATTACATGAAAGTTACATCAATTATTGACAGCCGTACATTTATAAGTAACGATTTTATTGGATTAAATTGCACGGGTGCAAGTATTATTTGGCGGCCAAACGGATGGTCGAGAGAAACGATTAAAATTATTGATTGTGTCCCGGCAACTGGTCAGGTAACGTTGGAACATTCACCAACATCGGGTACAATATATGCTCAGGCTTCTTTGTATATTATTAATTCTATATCTCTTCTAGATAAAGCAGGAGAATGGGCGTGGCTTGATGGCACTTTGTATGTAAAAATGCCAAACGGAGCAGACCCAACAGGGCAAACCGTTGAGGTTTCAAGTTTAAATTATGGATTTAATGGAAATGCAGTTTCTAACGTTAAAATTATAGATTTAGTTATTGACGGATTTAATCAAGATGGATTACATACAACGGGAGTTTGTGATAATATATTAATTGATAACGTTGATTTTGCAGATAATTATTACACCGCTGTTAACGCTACCGATACGCTTTACAATCACGCATCACAACAAACTACCAATTTAACCGTAACTAACTGTAACATTTTCAATTCCATGTACGGAGGTATTCGGGTACAAGGAGACTATGCCAATATATCGAATAATGTTATTACTGACATTGGAATGTTCGCAAATATGGGAATTGACGGCTATATTGAAAACGGACACGCTGGAATGGGTATTTCAACCAAAGACTGCAAATACTCTACTATCAACAATAACACAATAACAGATATTGGTTATATTGGTATTTATCTATCAGTTTATAATTCTGAAATTGCTGGAAACATTATAAAAAGGGCTTGTTATTATATTCACGATGGAGGTGGAATTTATACTTATTCGGCAGTTGGTTCAACAATAAGGAACAACTTTGTATCAAGTATTGGTGAAGGCAGTATTATTGCTTATGAGGCACATGGAATTTATTTTGATGCTTCTAATAGCTACATAACATTAAAAGACAACACCGTTTATAATTGTTTAGCAAATAATTCATACGGCATATTTTTAAGTCATGGCAACCACAATAGAATTGATGGAAATACATCTTACAATAATACACAGCAGTTTAATTTAAGTTCTTATATCAAGGATCGCCCTGACTTAGATGCTGTTTACGACACCATTACCAACAATACATTTTACTCCATCTACAACACTCAGAAAACGGGTAATTACAACATGAAAAGTTCATTAATTAATTCTTGTGTTTTTGACAATAATGGATATTATAATCCTCAAAAATTGGCAACAATAACGCATGATAAAGATTATATGGCTAATGAATGGGCGGTTTTTACAGGACAAGAAGCCAATTCAACAGGATTTGACACCCTAATTTCTTATTATGAATACACGAATGAGGGTGCTAATTTATTTAGTAATGGAACATTTGATTCGAACTCTTCAGGATGGAGTGGAGGGAACGCAACCTATTACGGGTGGAAAGAAACCAGTATGCTTGATGATGGATGTTTTGAAATGGAATTTCCGGAAAGTGGTGGGATTAATTTCTTGGAAGGAATGAGTACGGACGATTCTGAGTCGTTATTTCTACTTTCTTTTGATGTAATTTCTGATGGTGTCGTGAATGGGACAATATATGTAGATGGGACACTATACAGTAGTTTTGTCGCAGATAAAACAC